>JANOMH010000188.1:0-3920 GCA_031420215.1 Rhodobacterales bacterium
CGGGCTGATCCCGGATGGCTATGCGAATCTAACGCTGCTGGAGAGGTTGCGGGATTAGGGCCATGGGATCCTCGCCGCGCACGGCTGCCCCCTAAAGCGATTTGGGTTTTATGCGACGCATTCCCCCCGATCTCGCCCCGGATACAAGAGGTCAACAATTCCTCGACCAATGGCGAGGGCTGGAATACCCAAGTCGCACACGGTCCAGCCTCAATCACATAGGTGCCATCGGCCACCTGGGCAAAGGCGATGACCGGGCTGCCGGGCAGCATCGAGCCACACCACGGACCTGCACAATTCACCTGCACGGTCATTGGGGTTTCCAGCGATTGGGTAAACCCGTCGCGGGTCAGGACATGACCGCTGAACCAGACCGGGACCGGATAGGACTCATGCTTGCCGATGATCGGAGGGATCAGGATCTCGGCTTCGGACACAGTGCCGCGCAGCACGACATAAGTTTCGGGGGCGTCCATCGCAGCCTGAAACGACCGGACCGGATCTGGGTGCAGGCAGCGCAGGGCCTGTGCCTGGGTGCCCGCAAGGGCTGCAATTGCCACGATCAAATGTTTCATTCAGTTCCCGCCTTTCGCAAACTTAGCAGACTGGTTCGCCCGCAGTTGACTTTATGACGGCGCAGCCCGGATGTTCCTTGGGGGCAGACGAAATTAAAGCGGTTCGGGCTTAATGCGACGCATTCCCCCCGATCTCGCCCCGGCGATGGCCGGGGTCCCGTTGGCTCTCGACAACCCATCGCGGCCCCGGCCTTCGCCGGGGCGTGATCGGGCGAGGCGGTGAGCGATTCACATCGAAGGCAACCCGCTATAACCCGCGATCCGCCCTAGAACGGCGTCGGCACACAGGGCTCGCCGCGCACGCAGGCAGCCAGGGCAGCCTCGGTCACGGCATCGGGGGTGAACACCCAGGCGCCGCAAGGGTCTGCATCGACAACGTAAATGTTTTCCTGTTTGCGGGCGAAAGCGATCACCTCAACCCCCGGCGCGAGACCGCCACAAAAGGCGCCGATACAGACCGGCATCACGGTAATCAGCCCGGTGATCGGATTGGTAAACCCGTCCACAGTCAGTGATTGCCCCTGAAACTGCGCCGGAATCGGCTGTGGCAGGACCAGCCCGCTGCTCACCTCTGACTGCGGCAGCAGACTGGCGTCAAAGGCGAATTGCCCTTTGAGGACAAGGTATTCCGACGCTGACTCAGCGGCCACCTGAAATGACCGGATCGGATCGGCGGGGATACAGGACAAAGCCCCGGCCTGAGAGGCGACAAAGGCAAGGGTAATGGGCAAGAGGCATTTCATATTTGCGGTCCCAGTTCCTGAATGACGCGCTCATACACGTCGCGTTTGAATTCTACGATATTGGGCACCAGATCCTTGGGGTCGGACCAGCGCCAGGCCGAAAATTCCGGGTGATCAGTGGCGATATTGACCTGATCATCGGTGCCCAAATAGCGCATCAGCACCCAGGTCTGCGCCTGCCCGCGATATTTGCCGCCCCAGAATTTGCCCAGCAGTTCCGGTGGCAGGTCATAGGGGATAGGCTCCGCCGTCTGCGCCTCGATCCGGACCAGACCGGCACTGATCCCGGTCTCTTCCCACAACTCGCGCAGGGCGGCAGCCGCCACATCCTCGCCCTTGTCAATCCCGCCCTGCGGCATTTGCCAGGCGGCCTGGGCATTGTCACGGCGCTGGCCGACAAAAACCTGGCCCTGGCGGTTGACCAACATGATCCCGACACAGGGGCGATAGGGCAGACTGGCCAAATCCTGAGGGGTCATCGGCAGCCAAAGCAGGCTGGGTGTAAACCCACCCTGCCCCAGATCACCGGCACACTCACTGACCCTCAACGACGGCAGGCATTTCCGATTGGCCCAAAGCAGACAGCCCTTTGAGAATATCAATCGCATAAGCCAGTTGATAATCGTCGGCACGCAAGGCAGCGGCGGCTTCGGCCTTGAGCCGGTCTGCCTCGATCACGGCCAGCTCGTCCGGGGTCAGACTGTCATTGTTCAACGCCCCACGCAGATCAGCCTCGCTGCGGTATTGCGGGGCGACGGGCACTTCGGCGGCGGGGTCAACCGGCGCGACAGCGGGCTGCTCGACGATGATGTCGGGCGAAATCCCCAGCGCCTGAATCGACCGGCCAGAGGGGGTATAGTAGCGGGCAGTGGTCAGGCGCATCGCACTTTCACCAGCCAACGGCATGACGGTCTGCACCGAGCCTTTGCCAAACGACTGGGTGCCGACCACGATGGCGCGGCGGTGGTCCTGCAATGCTCCGGCAACGATTTCCGACGCCGACGCAGTGCCGCCATTGATCAGAATGACAATCGGTTTGCCATTGATCAGATCGCCGGGAGTGGCATTGAACCTGTCACCATCCTCGGCACAGCGGCCCCGTGTCGACACGATCTCGCCGCCTTCAAGGAACGCATCGGCCACAAACACTGCCTGATTAAGCAATCCGCCGGGGTTGTTGCGCATATCCAGCACGACGCCGTTCACATTGTCGATCCCGCCAGCGGCGGCAATCTGTTCGGCCAGCCCGTCGGTCAGGTTCGGGAAAGTCTGGTCATTAAAGGTTGTGATGCGCAGCACTACGGTTTCGCCCTCGG
Organism: Rhodobacterales bacterium; assembly: GCA_031420215.1. Classification (GTDB taxonomy): domain Bacteria; phylum Pseudomonadota; class Alphaproteobacteria; order Rhodobacterales; family Rhodobacteraceae; genus JANOMH01. Next base: position 2,635 of record JANOMH010000188.1, read on the forward strand.
TCCGGGCGCGCACTGCGGTCAGCTTGATCGAATCGCGGATAATCGAAAGATCGAACGGATCGGGGGTGCCTTCGCGGACAATTGTAATCACAATCTCAGACCCGATCGGGCCGCGCATCAGGTCAACCGCATCCTGCAGGGTCAGTCCCAGAACGCTGTCGCCATTCACCGCTGTAATGAAATCGCCGGTCATAACGCCAGCGGCATCCGCCGGGGTGCCATCCATCGGCGACACTACTTTGATCCAGCCTTCTTCTTGCGTGACCTCAATCCCGAGCCCGCCAAATTCGCCATCCAGCTGCAGGCGCATCGCGGCGGCGTCTTCGGGTGACATATAGCTGGAATGCGGGTCAAGCGAGGACAGCATGCCATTGATCGCGGCTTCGATCAGCTTTTGCTCGTCCACCGGCTCGACATATTCATTGCGGATCCGGTTAAAGATATCACCGAACAGGTCCATCTGCTGATAGACGCTGCCCGATTGCGTGGCCTCTTGGGCAATCAGCGGGCCCGCGATTTGCGTCGTCGCCAACAGGCCCAAAACGACGCCACTGGTGGCTGCTGCCAGAAGTTTTTTCATGTTCGCTCTTTCCTCACTCAACCGCGAACCAGGTCGCAGGATCAACCGGACCTTGCCCGTCTCTGACCTCAAGATAAAGGGTCTCTGAACGCTGGCGACCCTCGGCGCTGGCGTTTTCAGTCAATAATGCGTCAACAGCGGGCATTTCTCCGCCCATCATGCCAATCGGAGCACCGGCAGGCACCACCTGACCCGCCTCGCCAAAAGCATCTGCCAGCCCGGCGATGACGATCAGAACATCGGTGGCAGGTTCCAGAATGATTACCACACCATAATCCAGCAGCGGGCCACGGTAGCGGATCGTGGCGGCAGCGGGGGCGGTGATCAATGCACCGGGGCGGGTGGCGACGACCCAACCGGGGCGGATAATCCCGGCGGCATCGGCCTCTCCGGCGCGGCGCAGAATCTGGCCCAGGACCGGCAAAGGCAGCGTGCCCTGCAACGCGGTGGCCTCCTGCAGCGCACCAATATCGCCATCGACAGTGCCTGCGAGGCCAGCTGCAAACGCATCCAACGTCTCGGTCGAGGCGATGAGCAGCGCGGTCGCCACTCTATCCTCGGTAAACCGGCGGGGCAAATCCGTGCGGTCTGACACGGCCTGTGCCAGCGCGGCGCGCGCAGTCTGTGCCCCGTTCAACCCATCCTGCAAGGTTTCAGCTGCATTATCCTGCACCGCCTGCAATTCGGCTACCTCGACCAGATCGGC
>JANOMH010000189.1:0-1717 GCA_031420215.1 Rhodobacterales bacterium
TCACTGTGGTGGCCACGTCAAACCGGCATCCGGATGAACTGTATAAAAACGGGCTGAACCGGGCGCTGTTTGTGCCGTTCATTCAGATGATCAAGGACCGGATGGAAGTGGTCAAGCTGCACAGCCCAACCGATCACCGCCAAGGCCGGCTGGCTGGCGCGCAGGTCTATTTCTCTCCCGCCGATGCCATCGCCCGCGCGGCTTTGGCGCAGGTCTGGGACCGGTTGACCGGCGGGCAAGACCATCCTTTGATCCTGAAAGTCACCGGCCGCGAGGTGGAAATCCCGCATTTTCACAACGGTGTCGCCCGCGCCCGGTTTCATGACCTGTGTAGCCGGGCATTAGGGACCGCGGATTATCTGGCGCTGGCGCGGGCCGCGCGGGTGCTGATTTTAGAGGATGTGCCCCAGCTGTCGAGCGAGAATTTCAACGAGGCCAAGCGCTTTGTCACCCTGATCGACGCGCTGTATGAAGGCCGGGTCAAACTGTTCCTCTCTGCCGCCGCCCGCCCCGACATGTTGTATGTCGAAGGCGAGGGCGCGTTCGAATTCGCCCGCACCGCCAGCCGGTTAGTGGAAATGCAGGCCGAGGGGTGGGGGCGTTAACCGCAATCACACATCCGGGATCACCACCAACCACGGCGTCAGGGGGGCCGCGGCCCCGATCACCGCAAAGCGGGTGGTGTTGCCCTGCGTTCCTTCAATGGCTCACAGACCCAGTTCAGCCTTAAGTGCTGCAAATTCCGCATCCGCCATCGGCACGTTATTTTGCGGCTGCGGATAGGCCCCGGAATTTACATCGGCGATGAATTCGCCAAAGGCCGCGATCCGTTCCTGTTGCAACCGGGCAAATTCGGCAGCAAAGTTGCGGTAGGTTTTGGCATGGCGCGGCTTGTGGCCATCGGTGCAACCCAGCACATCCTCGGCAAACAGATATTGCGCATCCGCCCCCGGCCCGGCCCCCATGCCCAGCATGATCATCGGTGTGTTTTTTGAAATCAACTCGCCCAGCCGGTCTGGCACCACCTCAAGCTCGGCACCAAAGGCCCCGATCGCCTCAAGCTTTTTGACATGATCCCAGACGGCGCGGGCTTCGGTCGCGGTCTTGCCCACGGCGCGCCAGCCGGTCCAGGTCACGATATTGGGGTTCATGCCGACATGGGCCACGATGGGCACATGATTGTCGCACAGCACTTTTTGAATATCAAAACTGGCCGCGCAATAGAAACTGTCGCCGCCGATTCTTTGGTAATGAAAGGCTGCTTTCAGATAGTCCTCGGCGGTCACCAGCGTGCCATATTGGCCAAAGGGCAGGCCGACCTGCACAAAACAACGCCCCGCTGCGGCGCGCATCTCGGGGCTGAAAAACTTGGCCTCGATGGACAACATGTGGATGCCTGCCGCATCGGCCGCCGCTGCCTCTGGCAAGGTGGTCACATAGAGCATGCTGATTTTCTGCCCCCGCGCTTTCATGGCGCGGATGTCAGCGACAGAGGGGCGATTGGATTTGTTTACCATGAGGGCTACACCGTGAATGCGTTGCGAAAGGCCATCAGGGCCGTTTCTGGATTGGTCGAGGCATAAGCCTCTAGCGTTATTGGGCCAGCGTATCCCATGGATTTCAGCGCCTTGGCAATGCCCGGCCAATTCACCTCTCCTGTGCCCGGTTCCATCCGGCCTGGCACGTCTGCCACCTGAATCTCGCCGATCCATGGCAG
>JANOMH010000190.1:0-3558 GCA_031420215.1 Rhodobacterales bacterium
CTGACCGCCCTTGTCCGGTCCCTGACCCCACCCTTTGCCTTTTGCGGCATCGGGATCGCGCAGGCGGGACAGCGGGCAGAATTCCACATCAGCACAGCACCGGGCATTCAGGCCACCGAACACAGCTTGTTCCGGGCGGCGTCAATCTCGAAATTTGTCACAGCGCGGACCTTGGTGAAAGTGGCCCAACGCAGGGTGGGTCAAGACCCACCTTACCTGGAGCTTGCTATTGCGGACCTGCTTGGCGTTACCCTGGCCCACCCGGCCCACCCCAAAGCTCAAATCACCCTGCGCATGCTGCTATCCCATACCGCCAGCCTGAATGATGCGGCGGGGTATTTGATCCCGTTCGGCAGCAGCCTGCGTGAATGGCTCAAAACCCAGGGACCAAACCTGTTCCTGCCGCATAAGCCGGGGACCTATTTCAGCTATTCCAATCTGGGCTATATCCTGTTGGCCGCCGCCGCCGAGGTGTTGGGCGATCACTCATTTGGGTATCTGTCCCGGTTGCACGTGCTGGACGACCTTGCGATCAAGGGCGGGTTCAACTGGAATGGCGTGGGAAATACACTGGACTGGTTGGGCCGGTTGGCCACCTATCGGCGGGATGGGTCGATGCTGGTCGCGCAGATAGACGGGCAAGACACCGTCCGCCCAAGCTGGCAAAATTACAGGCCAGTGCAGGACATCGCTCAATTGTCTCCCCAAGGTGGATTGCGCCTGTCGCTTTCCGGAGCGTTGAGGCTTGCGCAGTCACTGCAGGGCATAGACCCGACCCCACTCTGGACCCCGGCAATGGGCCCCGGAGACTATCAGGACGGGGTGTTCGACAGTTACGGCGCGGGCCTGCAAATCTTTCAGAACCCCAGTTTTTACCCCCGCCCGCTGATCGGCCATTTCGCCAATGCCTATGGCTTTAGCGGGGGGGTATGGTGGGATGACGTCCGGCAGACCGCCTTTTGCTATGCCCTGAACGGCCTGCCGACGGGGGACGAGAATGATGCATTTCGTCCCGCGGAACTGGCGATTTTCGATGCCATCTCTACAATGATTGAAGCGACTTGAGGGCCGGGTGGCGTGGGTTGAAACCCACCTTACCCTGCAATTTCTTTGGGTTTCTGGGCTCCGCCCGTCCTCGGGGAAAACAGCCCACTGACTGTTTTTCAGATCCCCTCAAACTCCCCGCCAGAGGCTCCGACCCAATCTCAGGAGTGTCCGGCAGAGGTATTTGGGCAACTTCGGACAATGCAGCGTAAGGTGGGTTTCAACCCACGCTCCCTGTCCCGCCGTACCGGGCCCGAGAGGTTTTCACGGCCCCGCCAATCACCCGGTCTTTGGCCTCGGTCGAAAATGTTCGGGCCGGGGTAAAGGCCAGCCGGTCCACGAAACCGGCCTTGCACAAGGCATGAAACTGATCGGCGGCAAGCTCCAGATCATCAATCAGCAACTCGCTGCGCTGGATCGCGATTTTGAAATAGCAGACCAGTTGATGCCGGATCAGGGCCGGCCCGGAGTCATAGAACTCTTGACCCAAGGCCGGGAACCGTTCGCTTTCGGCCACACAAATCCGGAAAATCCGTTGCCCGAAATCCGAGGTGATGACCTCGACCAGCTTGGTCGCAGCGGCCTGCAGGACCCGGTCCACCGTCGCAGTCATGTCAATTTCGGCAATCGCCCGGTCGGCCTGCAACAGGCATTCGACCCTGGCCACCGCCATGAACAGCAAGCGTTTGTCCGGAAAATAGCTGTACAGCGTTGCCTTGGACACGCCAGCGGCACGGGCGATATCATCGACCGAGGCGCCCTCGAACCCGTCAGACAGGAACACATCCCGCGCGCCCGCCAGCACCTGATCATACTTGCGCCCGCGTCTGAGCTTGTCCGTCGTTCCGTCCGGCATCGTAATCCCCCTGGTTCAAGATAGACCGGGGGGATCAATTGCGGCAAGCGCTTTGCACCCGTTGGTCAATGCCGGGGAAGCGTTGATAGCGCCCCTAGCGTGAAGGCGCCGGGCACAGGGCGGCACAGGGCGGCGCCGGCCTGGCTGGTATCGGTGCAATTCACGGCCGGCTCAGCCGGACTAGGGGCTGGCAGAGTGACGGGCCAGGTCAGGGTTGGGAATTCGACACTGCCGCCTGACACGACAGCAGGACCAGAGGCCAAAAGCAGAGCCGCCACAACGGCAGGAATGGTAAAACGCATTGCTCTCTCCAATATCTGAACTGTTTCGTTCAGAAATAAATCTAAACCGTTCAGTTCAGATTTCAAGCCCATTAGTGAACCGATCTGTTTACTTATCACGCTTGCCTTCCTGATCCCTGTTGCTAGTTTAGAACCATTCCAATCCGGAGCCGCCTGGATGATCCTTGGCCTTTCAACCCGCCGCCGCTTTGCCGACCTGTCAGAGCAAGAGGTTCTGGCGCTGGCGATTTCATCCGAAGAAGATGACGCCCGGATTTACCGGACCTTCGCCGAACAGTTGCGCGCCGACTACCCCGCCTCTGCAGCCGTGTTCGACGGGATGGCGGTCGAAGAAGATGGCCACCGTTCCCGCCTGATCGACCTGCACCAGACCCGCTTTGGCCCGGTGATCCCGCTGATCCGCCGCGAGCATGTCGCAGGCCACTACGCCCGCCGCCCGGTCTGGTTGACCCAAGGACTGGGATTGGACAGGATCAGGGCCGAAGCCTATGCGATGGAGGCTGGCGCCTGCACCTTTTATGAACGCGCCGCAGCCCGCACCAGCGATGCTGCCACGCGCAAATTGCTGGGCGATCTGGCTGCCGCCGAGGCTGGCCACGAGAAAAAGGCCCAAGCACTGCAAACCCAGCATCTTGGCACCGATGTTCGCGCCACCGAGGATGCCGGGGCAAGGCGGCAGTTCATTCTGACTTGGGTACAGCCGGGACTGGCTGGGCTGATGGATGGATCAGTCTCGACCCTTGCGCCGATTTTTGCCACTGCTTTTGCGACCCATAACACCTGGACCACCTTTCTCGTCGGGGCCGCCGCCTCGGTCGGGGCGGGGATTTCGATGGGTTTCACCGAGGCCGCCCATGATGACGGGGTGCTGTCCGGGCGTGGATCGCCCTTGAAACGGGGCATTGCCTCGGGTGTGATGACCACGATCGGCGGTATGGGCCATGCATTGCCCTATCTGATCCCGGATTTCTGGACCGCCACCAGCATTTCCATTGTCGTGGTGTTCATCGAGCTTTGGGCCATCGCCTGGATTCAGAACCGCTATATGGAGACTCCGTTTCTGCGGGCGGCCTTTCAGGTCGTGGTCGGAGGTGCGCTGGTGTTTGCCGCTGGCGTTCTGATTGGCGGCGGGTAATCTGCGCCCGATGGAGGGTTGCCGATGTATTTCCGCGCTAAAGTGGCCTATGAACCGCTGCCCTTGCCCGATGATGTTCACCTGCCGCCCGAAGCATCACTGGCCGCCGCGCAGGCGTTTCTGGCCCAGATGCGCAAACGCCATTCGGTCCGTGATTTCGCCCCGACCCCGGTCGATCAGGCCGTCATTGCCGCCTGTATCGCCACCGCAGGCACCGCCCC
>JANOMH010000191.1:0-2770 GCA_031420215.1 Rhodobacterales bacterium
CCCGACTTGCATCGGCACCATGGTAATGCAATCGCTCACTGGGCAGACATCGACGCACAGATTGCAGGCGACGCATTCATCATCCATCACCTCGAACACACGGGTGGGCGACATCGAAATCGCCTGATGCGATGTATCCTCACACGCTGCATAGCAGCGCCCGCATTTGATGCAGGCGTCCTGATCGATTTTGGCCTTGGTCACGTAATTCAGGTTCAGATATTGCCAGTCGGTCACATTCGGGACAGCGCGGCCAACCAGGTCGGACAGGCCGATTTGTTTGTCGTCCAGATATTCGGACAGGCCGGAAATCATCTCGGACACAATCTTGAACCCATAGGTCATCACCGCCGTGCAGACCTGCACATTGCTCGCCCCAAGGGCCATGAATTCCGCCGCATCGCGCCAAGTGGTGATGCCGCCGATGCCAGAAATCGGCAAGCCGCGCGTTTCGGCGGACCGGGCGATTTCGGCCACCATGTTCATCGCGATCGGTTTCACGGCCGGGCCGCAATAGCCGCCATGCGTGCCCTTGCCGTCGATCATCGGTTCGGGGGAAAAGCTGTCCAAGTTGACGCTAGTGATCGAATTAATCGTATTGATCAAGCTGACCGCATCCGCCCCACCGTTTTTCGCCGCTTCCGCAGGCCGCAAAATATTGGTGATGTTCGGCGTCAGCTTCACGATCACCGGCATGCGGGTATTCTGCTTGCACCAGCGGGTGACCATCTCGATATACTCGGGCACCTGCCCCACCGCCGACCCCATGCCGCGTTCGGCCATGCCATGCGGGCAACCAAAGTTCAGCTCGATCCCATCCGCCCCCGTCGCCTCGACATGCGGCAGGATGGCTTTCCAGGCCTGCTCCTCGCACGGCACCATCAGCGACACGATCATCGCCCGGTCGGGGTAATCGCGCTTGACCGCCGTGATTTCGCGCAGGTTCACCTCCAGCGGGCGGTCGGTGATCAGTTCGATGTTATTAAAGCCCAAAAGCCGCCGGTCCGCGCCCCAGATCGCGCCATAGCGTGGGCCGTTGACGTTGACGACGGGCGGGCCGGCCTCGCCCAAAGTCTTCCAGACCACGCCACCCCACCCGGCCTCGAACGCGCGTCGGACGTTGTATTCCTTGTCGGTCGGCGGGGCCGAGGCGAGCCAGAACGGGTTGGGGGATTTGATGCCGACGAAGGTGCTTCTCAGATCAGCCATTTGAATGCCCCATCAAGGTTGCATGAATATCCAGCGCCGCATCGCGCCCTTCGGCCACGGCGGTCACGGTCAGATCATCGCCGCCGCTGGCACAATCGCCGCCCGCCCAAATGCCCGCCAGCGACGTGCGCCCCGGGCCGGTCACGGCAATCTTGCCGCCCGCAATCTGTAGCCCGGTTTCGGCGGTCAGGGTCTGGCCGATGGCCTTGAACACCTGATCGGCGGCCAAGGTGATCCGCTCGCCCGTCCCTTGCAGGCCGGTCTCGCCCTCGGTGGTGTATTCCAGTTCAATCGCCCCGGCGGTCACGGCCACGGGCCTCACATTGAACAGCAAGCGCACTCCCTTTTGCGCTGCCAGATCCTGTTCATAAACACTGGCGGCCATCCTCTCGCGGCCCCGGCGATAGGCGATAGTCACGCTGTCCGCGCCCAGCAGTTTCGATTGCACCGCCGCATCCACAGCGGTCATCCCGCCGCCGATGACCACCACATTGCGGCCCACAGGGAGCGCGGTCAGATCCGTCGCCTGCCGCAATTCGGCAATAAATCCAACGGCATCGCGGGCATGATCCTCGCCCGGCGCTTCCAAGGCATTCACCCCGCCCAGACCCACGCCCAAGAACACGGCATCAAACTCCGCCAGCAGCCCGGCCACAGTTAACCCCCGGCCCAAAGCCTTGCCCGTGACCACGGTGATCCCGCCAATGCCAAGCAGCCAATCGACCTCTCGCGCGGCAAAATCATCGGTCGACTTATACGCGGCAATGCCAAACTCATTCAGGCCGCCCGCCTTGGCCCTCGCCTCATACAAGGTCACAGCATGGCCCAACATCGCCAGCCGATGCGCCGCGGCCAGTCCCGCAGGGCCAGCCCCGACGACAGCCACCGTTTTCCCGGTCGCGGCCGCCCGCTCAAACGGATGGGCCCCTTTGGCCATCAGCACATCGGTCGCATGGCGCTGCAACCGGCCAATTTCCACCGGCTTGCCCTCGGCGGCTTCGCGCACGCAGGCCTCTTCGCACAGGGTTTCGGTCGGACAGACGCGGGCGCACATGCCGCCCAGAATATTCTGGCTGAAAATCGTTTTCGCGGCAGCTTCGGGCGTGCCGGTGGCGATCTGGCGGATGAACAGCGGGATGTCGATGGACGTCGGACAAGCCGTGATGCAGGGCGCATCATGGCAGAAATAACAGCGGTCGGCGGCCACGGCGGCTTCGTGGCTGTCCAGGGCGCCATGCAGATCGGCAAAATTCCCGGCAATCTGGTCGGCAGATAAACGCCCGGCCACGATGCCGGGGGTCATGGAATTGGGCATAGGTGGCTCCCTGAACTGGCTCCCTGTCAGGCTCCACCCTGCCATAAGTTAGTTTTTTATCAAACGGTAAAATTCAGTCCGTTCAGGAACCCGTCAGCCCAGCACCTTGGTCCCCAAGCCATGCCCCTCACTCGCCGCCTTTTTCGCCTTGGCGTCGCGCATCTGCTGAACCGACCGCACATCCAGCCGGGCCGCCCCGGCCCAGTCGCGGGTTTTGACCTTGGGGGTTTTCAGCCGCTCGATGGC
>JANOMH010000192.1:0-2565 GCA_031420215.1 Rhodobacterales bacterium
GCATCCCCGGCGCAGTCAGCTGCTCGACATTGATCTTGATATCTATAAATGGCGGCACCTCATTGAGAATTTCTTCTGCAAACTCAAAGAGTTCAAGCGCATCGCCATGCGGAGCGACAAAACCGATGCATCCTTCACCCCCATGATCTATGCCGCCGCCGCCGTCATCAACTCACGATGAATCTCAACAGGCCCTAGTGAAACTGTTGATAGGCTGCGTTTTGCAATCGGCCACCGCCTGAAGGCAGCTTGTGAGTCGATCATGATCAAAGGCATCGCACTTGACCATCGCCGCTGCTGGGGCCCGTTAGGCAAGCATCGCCCCTTACTTCAACGCGACAGGCGAAGAGGTGAAATGGGATTGCCGGAGCGTTTACAGCTTTGGCGAAGGAGACCTGGGCAGTTTTTGCTGGCCCTATGATCTGGTAATTTATGACCACCCGTTCGTGGGCACTGCCGCCGCCGAGGGCTGGCTGCTTGATCTTGAGACCTTCCTGACCCCAACCGATCATGCTGGCTTTTTGGCGGATGAAGTCGGGGCTTCCTGGCGATCCGACACTAACCGCGGTGGCGTTTGGGCTTTGCCAATCGACACTGCCGCACAGAACAGCGCTTGGCGGCCCGATCTGCTCGCAATCCGGGACGAACCGTTGCCCGGGACGTTAGACGATGTCCTGACGTTGCCTGTTCGGCTCCGGGCTTGCGATGTCTGGATCGGCTGGCCAGCGGTTCCGACAGATCAGTTGTGCACCTTGATTTCCATTGCCGCCAGTCTTGGCCTGACGCCCGGACGCGGGCAAGGACCATTCATCACCCAGCCTGATGCGGCAGAAGTCGTCGGATGGTTGCGGCGACTGTTGGCCGTGGCGCATCCCATGTCGCGTGAATGGAACCCGATCCGCTGTCTGGACCGGATGACGACAGCCGACGATGTGGTCTACGTGCCCTACCTTTTCAACTATGTGAATTACTCGACCGGCGCGTCCGACCGGCCCATCAGGTTTGACGCGGCGCCAAAGGCGGCCCCGGACCGACCGGCACGAACCCTGCCGGGTGGCGCTGGCATTGGCGTCAGCGCTTTCTCACAGAATGCCAAATCTGCCTTCGAATACGCAATGCACCTGTGCAATCCGTTCTTCCAGTCAACGGATTACATTGCCCACGGTGGTCAGGCCGGCAGTCGCAAAGCCTGGCTGTCGGCCAGCGGAAACGCGCTGACCAACGATTTCTTTGCCAGCACGCTGCCGGTGCTTGATGCAGCCTACCTGCGCCCGACTTACCCCGGATTTGTTCAACTGTTTCATCAAGCGACCCTTGGTCTGGCGGCTGTTCTGACCGAAGGTGCCCCATTGGCCGCTTTCGTTGATCAACTGAACGCAGAACATGATCGCTTGCGCGAAGCTGCCGACAGATCACCCGCATAACCAGAGAAGATCTCCAGTTCGAACCTCAGGAGCAGTCACGCAAAGCCTATTCTGTGCCTGCGGCCGAGAAGGTTCTCGACATTCTTGAGTTCATGTCGGATCGGCCAGACAGCCTCAGCCCTACTGAAACTGCAGCGGCGATGGGCAGGTCGGTCCATGAAATCTATCGGGTTCTTCTGGTCCTTGAGGCCCGGGGCTACTTTTACGAACGCAACCTGTCGGACGGCTTTCGCCTTTCGCTCAAGCTGTTTGAACTGGCGCACCGGTTGCCGTCCATGCGGCGTCTGTCGGTTTCGGCGTTGGATGTGATGCAGGGTTTGGCACCGGCCACGTTGCAAAGCTGCCATCTGAGTGTCATGAGCGGGCACGAGTTGCTGATCGTCCTGCAGGTCAATTCACCCTTGCCGATGCGATATTCGGTAATGCTGGGCGCCAAATTCGATTTTTCGGAAACCAGCGCAGGGACGGTGAACTTTGCCATTTCCCCGGATGGCACGAAAGAAAAGGCCCTGAACTGGCTGAAAGAACATGGTCGCTGCCAAGACGATGTCAGAGACTGTTGATTTTCACCCAGAACTGAGCCGGGTTTTTCACCGAGAAGTGAGCCACTTCTGATTATGGATTTCGGGTCATGCTGGAGTCAAGTGGTGTGTTGTCTCCTTCTTTTTCTTGGCGGCTGATGCAGCCGCTGAACTGGCTTTGAAGCGGAAGCTGTCGTTTCCGGTCTCCAGGGCGAGCCATTGTCCGCCATTGATGGTGTGGATGGCTCCTGCTCCCGGCTTCGGGTTGCGCCATAATGGGGTTGTCGTCTGACCCCAAGCCAAGGAGCCATCCGTGCAAGAGATTACCACCATCGGCCTTGACCTTGCCAAGAGTGTGTTTCAGGTCCACGCCACAGGTTCGGACGGAAAGATCGTGCTGCTGCGCCAGTTGCGGCGGGCCCAGATGTTGGCGTTTTTCGCCAGCCTCGCCCCCTGCCTGATCGGCATGGAGGCCTGTGCCGGGGCGCATTTCTGGGCGCGGGAACTGGCCAGGCTCGGCCACGAGGTCCGCCTGATGCCGCCCTCCCATGTCAAGCCCTATGTCAAGCGTGGCAGCGAGGCGGGTCAGCAAACAGTCCGGGGGACTGTTTTCCCGCCGA
>JANOMH010000193.1:0-4179 GCA_031420215.1 Rhodobacterales bacterium
GACACTTTCTCATCCAGATTGACGCGCGCCTCTCATCTTGATCGTCGCGCTACACCGGCTGGGTTCGGGGCTGGGTTGGCAGGATCTGCGGACCTATATCGCCAGCGGCAATCTGGTGTTCCGGGCCGGGGGCGAGGCGGCCGGGCTGGCCCATGACCTGCGCCGGGCTATTGCGGCGCAAATCGTTGGTGACGTGCCGGTCATTGTGCTGCCAGCGGCCGCGCTGCGGGCAGCACTGCGCGCCTGTCCGTTTGATCCAGAGGCTGGTAAACGGGTCCATGGGTTTTTCCTGTGGTCCGATCCGGTGCTGGATAGTGCGGCGTTGGAGCGGCTTCGTGCCCCGTCGGAACGCCTGACCGTGCAGGACCGGGTGGCTTGGCTTTATGCGCCCGAGGGGATCGGTCGGTCGAAACTGGCCGAAAAGTTCGACAAAGTCGTGACGGGCACGCAAATGACCGCCCGAAATCTGAACACTCTGCATCAGCTGGTGGAAATGCTGGACGCATGCGATGCTGACTGATACAGGAGTGCCATGAAAAACACATGCGCCCTGATTTGCTGCATTATACCCTGCTGACATCTGTCGCGGGCCGGTTTTTCACACTTCCCTTCCAAGTGAGATCACGCCAAGCCCGCGGCTGAAAACCGTATCCTGAGGCCCGCTATGATCAAGTTGTACAACACCAAGACCCGCCGAAAAGAGGAGTTCGTGCCTCTCGATCCCGCCAATGTGCGGATGTATGTTTGCGGCCCCACGGTCTATGACCGCGCCCATCTGGGCAATGCCCGCCCGGTAATTGTGTTTGACGTGCTCTATCGGCTGTTGCGGCATGTTTACGGTCCAGATCATGTGACCTATGTCCGCAATTTCACCGATGTCGATGACCGGATCAACCAGACCGCAGTGGACCGGCGGGCGGCGGGGGCTGAAGGATCGCTGGTGGAGCTGATCCGCGAGCGATCGGACGAGACGATTGGCTGGTATCACGCCGATATGGACGCCGTGGGGGCGCTGCGGCCGGATCATGAGCCGCGTGCGACCGAATGGATCGGCGCGATGGTGGCGATGATTTTGGATTTAGTGGCCAAAGGCCATGCCTATGAGGCCGAGGGGCATGTGCTGTTCGCGGTGGAGTCCTATTCCGCCTATGGGGCGCTGTCGGGGCGGTCTGTGGATGACATGATCGCAGGGGCCCGGGTCGAGATCGCTCCGTATAAGCGCAATCCGATGGATTTTGTGCTGTGGAAACCGTCGGGGCCGGAATTGCCGGGCTGGGAAAGTCCTTGGGGTTTTGGCAGGCCGGGCTGGCATATCGAATGCTCGGCGATGGTTTATGAATTACTTGGGGCGTCTTTTGATATTCACGCGGGCGGGATTGATCTGCAATTCCCGCATCATGAGAACGAAATTGCCCAATCGGCCTGTGCCCATCCCGAGGGTGGGTTTGCAACTGTCTGGATGCATAACGAGATGTTGCAGGTTGAGGGTAAGAAGATGTCCAAGTCCTTGGGCAATTTCTTTACGGTGCGGGATTTGCTGGATCAGGGGGTGCCGGGGGAAGTGATCCGGTTTGTGATGCTGTCGACGCATTATGGCAAGCCGATGGATTGGACGAAAGAAAAAGCTGACCAAGCAAAGCAGACACTTTGGGATTTTCTATCAATTACAAGAGGTGTTGAAGCTACTGAACCGGACGAGGAATTCATCGCCGCGTTAGCTGATGATCTCAACTCACCTGCTGCGATCACACGACTTCATGCAATCCGCAAAAATGGTGATGGCGGTCGGCTGCTGGCCAGTGCCAAATTGCTCGGACTATTCAACTTTGCACCTACTGTCGGAGCCTTGGGTTGGGGAGTAGGAGACAAGGCTCTACAACTGGCAGGTCAGATTGCTCGAAAGTGGGCGACACTTCGTGATCAACGCCAATTTGAAAATGCAGACGCATTTCGAGAGAACGCGCGTTTGGCGGGCATCGAATTGATGGCCACAAAACAGGCCGTGGGACAGGGCGCAAATGGATCCGTCGGACCCAACTTTGACATGGACCGCGCGAAGGAGCTACTCAAATGACCAAATTTCTTCGAAGAAATTTGCCAAAATCCTTCGAAGGATTTTGCTAGATGACCCGCGAACGCCTCTACCTCTTCGACACCACCCTGCGCGACGGGCAACAGACCCAGGGTGTCCAATTCTCTACCGCCGAAAAGGTCCGCATCGCGGACGTGCTCGACAGTCTGGGCATTGACTATATCGAGGGCGGTTGGCCGGGTGCAAACCCGACAGACAGTGATTTCTTTGACGCAGCCCCGCAGACCCGCGCGACCATGACCGCCTTTGGCATGACCAAACGGTCGGGCCGGTCGGCGGCGAATGATGATGTGCTGGCTGCTGTGCTCAACGCCCGCACCCCGGCGGTTTGTCTGGTCGGCAAGGCGCATGAGTTTCATGTGACCACTGCTTTGGGCATTCCTCTGGCCGAGAATATCGAAAATATCCGCGCGTCGTTTGATCACCTGAAAGCCAATAAACGCGAGGCATTATTCGATGCCGAGCATTTCTTTGATGGTTACAAGGCGAACCCGGCCTATGCGCTGCAGGCGGTGCATGCCGCATTCAAGGTCGGGTCGCGCTGGATTGTGCTTTGCGATACCAATGGCGGCACCTTGCCCGGCGAAGTGTTTCGGATTGTCACCGCTGTCATCGCCTCGGGCATTCCGGGCGACCATATTGGAATTCACACCCACGACGATACCGGCCATGCGGTCGCTAATTCGTTGGCCGCGGTAGATGCCGGGGCGCGGCAGATTCAGGGCACATTGAACGGGCTTGGGGAACGATGCGGCAATGCCAATCTGACCACGCTGATCCCGACCTTGCTGCTGAAACCGCATTACGCCAGCCGCTATCAAACCGGCGTGACACCGGAGGCTTTGACCGGATTGAAACGCGCGTCCCGTATGCTGGATGATATCCTGAACCGGGTGCCGCTGAAACAGGCGCCCTATGTCGGGGCTTCGGCTTTTGCGCATAAGGCGGGGCTGCATGCGTCCGCAATTGCCAAGGATCCCACGACTTACGAACATATCGACCCTGCCTTGGTCGGTAATTCCCGGATTGTGCCGATGTCCAATCAGGCCGGACAATCCAACCTGCGTGCCCGGCTGTCGGATGCCGGCATTGATGTCGCCAAGGATGATCCGGCGATGGGCCGGATTCTGGACCG
Source organism: Rhodobacterales bacterium (assembly GCA_031420215.1). GTDB lineage: Bacteria > Pseudomonadota > Alphaproteobacteria > Rhodobacterales > Rhodobacteraceae > JANOMH01. The sequence goes on from JANOMH010000193.1 coordinate 3,228, forward strand.
GATCAAGGAAAAGGAGGCGCGGGGCTATTCTTATGACACGGCCCAGGCCTCGTTTGAATTGCTGGCCCGCGAAGAATTGGGGCTGTTGCCGCAATATTTCGAGGTTGAACGCTACCGGGTGATTTCTGAACGCCGCCGCAATGCCCGCGGCGAGGTGATCACAGTGTCCGAGGCGGTGGTGACAGTGCAGATCGGCGATCAGCGGATCACCAGTTTTTACGAGAACAAGCACGATCAGGGCAGCGATTCCGGCCCGGTCAACGCGCTGTCGCAGGCGTTGAAGGCCGATCTGGGTGATTTGCAGCGCTATATCGACGACATGAAACTGGTCGATTTCAAGGTCCGCATCACTGATGGCGGCACCGAGGCAGTGACCCGGGTGATCATCGATTCAGAAGACGGGCAGGGCCGGCGATGGGCCACGGTGGGGGTGTCGGCGAATATCATTGATGCGTCTTTTGATGCGCTGCTCGATGCCATTGTCTGGAAACTTGTGCGCGACAGGGCCCCGGTCTCCGCATGACCGTCAACGCCTGCGCTGCCATTGTCCAACGCGCCGACCCCGACCGGTTTCTCGCTGTCATGTCCGCGCCTGTGGCAGCACGTGCCACGCTTTTCCCGCTCTTTGCCTTCAACATCGAGGTTGCCCGCGCCCCTTGGGCCACGCAGGAGCCGCTGATCGCGCAGATGCGCCTGCAATGGTGGCAGGATGCGGTCGAGGAAATTGCCGCAGGCCAGCCGCCCCGCAAGCACGAGGTTGTTGGGCCCTTGGCGGCGGTGATGCCGGGGCTGCCACTGGCCGCGTTCAAGGCGCTGATCGCCGCCCGGCAGTGGGATATCTACACTGAACCCTTTGCCGACAGCGCGGAATTTCTGACCCACATGGACCAGACTTCGGGCGGATTGCTCTGGCTTGCGGCTTTGGCCCTGGGCGCTGATCCGGCGCAGGAGG
>JANOMH010000194.1:0-1845 GCA_031420215.1 Rhodobacterales bacterium
TCGGCAAGGGCAATCGCGTGGCGCAAGGTATTGCGCAATTCGCGCAGGTTTCCGGGCCAATGGTAATGCATCAGGACCAGCCGCGCTTCATCGTCCAGTTCAAGCTGGGACCTGCCCAATGAGTCGCGCTCGATCCGGAACAGATCGCGGATCGTGGCCTCAAGGTCCGGCACGGTTCGCAAAGGCGCCATTGTCACAACCGCCCCTTTTAACCGGTGCAACAAATCCGGACGCAGGCGGTTTTCGCGTACCAGTTTGTCCAGATCCTGGGTCGAGATAACGATGACCCCGATCCCGTTGGCACCCGCCTGCCGGTCAGTTTCCAGAAAGCCCAGCAAAGCGGCCTGTCCCGTTTCATCCAACTCGTCGATCCGGTCGATCAACAGGCAGGACCGCTGCCCCTTGAGCCGACCGCGAAGAAACGACGCCAAATCGACCTGAGGCTCAAGCGCGGCACTGTCGATATAAACAATCTCGCCATCCTCACCGAAACAATGCCGCGCCACGGCCTTGGCGACTGCGGTCTTGCCGGACCCGGACTCTCCGGTCACCACAAGCGGCAGCCCGGCTAAAAGCAACTTTTTGCGCGCGGTCCATCGCCTGCGACAGCACCGGATTGATCCGCAGGACCTCTTCGGCAAGGTCAACTGTCCGCAACGGCTGGACCGAGCCGCCGCGGGCCTGCGAAATAGCCATGGAATTCCGCAACGGACGTGCTTCGGGCACATTCAGAATGGCTTGCATGGTCTTGCCGCGAAAGTTCAGCGTGATTGGTGCATCGGGGCGAATGTCGCTGAGCGATATGTTCATCTCGAACAATTCTTCGGCCAAGGCACCGACAAGTTCGTCTACAGGCTGGTTCAGCAATCGCGCCAAATGCGATGTCCCGTCGATAATCCGGCCGTTTTCGTCCAAAGCCAGACGTCCTTCCTCGGCCACATCAGACACGTCACCACTGTCCAGAATGCGCAGCATCATGTTGCGCCGGTTGAGGCGCCCAAAGTAGCCGTTTTCGATCCGGCGGGCAGACCGTTCCACAATGCTTTGCACCACCCGGTTCATCCGCGCGTCAACGGTGCGGGCAGTGGTTACGTTGATCACGCTTTCCATCGCCCCCCGGCGGCCAAAGACCGGCGCAGTCAGACAGGTCAAAGACTGGATCGCTGCCCCATAATGTTCGCTGCCGACAATCGTCACCGGTTTGCCCAGCCGCAGGCAGGTGCCCACCCCATTGGTTCCTTGCCTATCCTCGGTCCACACCGAACCGGGAATGACGCCCGATCCCGCCAGTTCGCCCAGGTACTGGTAGTCACAGCGAAACAGCAGCATCGCGCCCTGGATCGAGGCCAGCGAGACAAGATACTCGCTGTCAACCAGACGCAGAAAAAGCCGCTCAATCTCTGGTTCGGCGATGCGCAAGAATTCTTCGCTTTCTTCCAGCTGGAACCGCATCTGCGAATGCCCCAGCACTTCGGCGCGCGGGACAGCGTCCGGCAGCAGATTATAGTCGGCCAGGCACCGCTTCCAGGACTCGGCCACGACGCCCGGCAAATTAACCTCGGCACCAACTCCGCGAGATTTGCGAATACTTGCAATCTCACTGGTCAGTGGATCAAAAGGCCGTGAATCGTCAATCGCTCTTACATCCCACATCGTGTCCCTCCCAAGACAATTGATGTGTCAGCACCGCATGTAGCGATGCTTACGCATATTCTCCGCCGGCCAGTCTGGCCGCTTTGCCATTGATCCAAATCAACGGATCGCGTTCGCGACGGCAGGGGTCATCGCCCAGCCGCACACCGTTAATTCGCCCGATTAGCACGGTTTGATCTTCGTGGGCATGGC
>JANOMH010000195.1:0-4358 GCA_031420215.1 Rhodobacterales bacterium
ACATCGCCGGGTTTCACCCCGCCCAGATCGGCCAACATCCCGCTGAAATCCACGCCCCGCGTCGCCGCATCGAAATACCGGTATGCGGCCAGCCGCATCCCCAGATAGCGAATGATCGACGGATGGTTCGGCCAGGTCGGACTGGACAGCCAAACGGTGGTTTCGGGGGCGGCATAGCGGATCAGTTCCAGCCCTTGCCGGATCGCTCCGGTTCCGCCGGGGGTGGCGACGGCGGCAATCCGGTCGCGGGGGGCGGCCCCGCCAAGGACCAGCTCAATCATCGCATCGCCAAAGGCCGGATCACCGGCCAGGGTGGTATACGTCTTGGTCGTCTGCGTTTCCCATAGCTTTTTCTCGGCGGCTTTGACTGCCCGCATCACCGGGGTCAGGCCGGTTGCGTCTTTGTAGACTCCGACCCCAAGGTCGATCTTGTCGGGGCGCGGATCATCCCGGAAAGCCGCAATCAGCACCAGAATCTTGTCGGCAGGCTGGTCTTTGAGATCTGCAAACATCTAGGCGTCCCCGGTAGCGATAGGCAGATCGGCATACATCCCCCATTCGGCCCATGAGCCATCGTATAGGGAATGATCGGTCTTGCCGATCCGTTCCAATGCCAGTGACAAAACCGCCGCCGTTACCCCGGACCCACAGGTGGTGATCGCAGGTTTGCGCAGATCAACCCCGGCATCAGTGAACACCTGCTGCAGGGCGGGCTCAGGTTTCATCGTATTGTCATCATTCAGCAATGTCTTGAAATACACATTCCGCGCCCCGGGGATATGCCCGCCACGCAGTCCGGCTCGCGGTTCGGGTGCGGTGCCTGCAAATCGGCCCGGTGCACGGGCGTCGATGATACAGTGATCGCCCAGCTTGGCCGCGCGGGCGACCTCGGTCACATCGCGGATCAGCTGATTTTGCCGGGTGACGGTCATATGCCGGTCGCGCACCACGGGGGGCATGTCAGATAATTCGCGCCCTTCGGCCCTCCATTTCGGCAAACCACCGTCCAGCACTGCCACATCCCGCTTGCCCATCAGCCGGAACATCCACCAGACCCGGGCCGCAGACAACAATCCGGCCCCGTCATAGACCACGACCTGATGCCCGTCGCCCACCCCCATTGCCCGCAGCCGGGATATGAACTTTTCCGGCGGTGGGGCCATATGCGGCATGTCTGTCCGCAAGTCCGCAATCTCGTCAATGTCAAAGAACCGCGCGCCGGGGATGTGGCCGGCCCTGTATTCGCGGGCCGGGTCACGCCCGGCGTCGGGCAGATACCAGGATGCATCAAGGATCCGCAAATCAGGATCTTTCAGGTGATCAGCCAGCCATTGGCTGGAGACGAGCGTTCTGGGATCATCCGCTTTGGGGACATCGACAAAAGGAGTGGTCATAGGTCCCCCCGGGGCGGCTGCATCTCTGGCCTGAGTAGCGTCCAAGCCCAGGCCTGACAAGGCGCGAGATGGACCAACAAGCGCAGGCCGGAATGTCAAACGGGCACCCGATCAAGAGTGCCCGTCTGGAATTTGCAAATGAGCCGACGGCTTATTTGGCCATCATGCCCTTGACCACGCCGACGATAGCCATCAGCACGCCGCCGCCGACGCCGCCCGAGGCGACTTGAGTGAGGATCGTGCCGATATCCATGCCGCCCGCAGCCGTTGTCGCAGCCGATGCCGCAGCGGCGGTGCCACCACCCATCAACATGCCGATCAGCTGGCTGCCGCCAACCCCACCGACGATTCCCGCCAGTGAGTTCCCGAGGGTCCCCAACGACAGATTTTTCGCCAGCGCACCAACTACGTTACCTCCAACAGCGCCTGAAATCAGCGGAATAATAATGGCGAGAATTTGTTCCATAGTCCCAGTTCCCTTTTTTTTGTGGGCCGTTTGATACCACACCACGCGCCATGCGACCCATCACGAGCGGATGGGCAGAAGTATAGCGCACAAGTTTTGAGCAAGATAGCAAAAGGTTAACCAGAGAAATGAGAGGGTTAAAGCTGTGCAAAAAGGTGTCAGCACCTTCAATTTGGCCAATCTGCGGCGGGCGACCGGAGTTAGGCCAAAATCACCATTTCCTTGGTGATGCCACTGCCCTAGGCTGCAAGCATTTCAGCAGCAGAGGATTTGCAATGGGCTGGTTTGATTTTCTAACGGGCAACAAAGCTGCCGCCAAAGGCGTGGCCAAGGTTCCGGTGGCACAATTGCGCACTGCGTTACTGGCGCTGAACCGCGACACCGCCCCTTGGGTGATCCGCGACGGTGCGCCTGAGGGCTGCGATCTGGTCGCCGAATGGCGCATTGTTGATGCCAAATGGTTTGAGATTTTCGCCAAGGCCAGCCTGACCAAGGTCAGCCAGACCCTGATGAAGTTCGATGAAGCGGCGGGCGAGGTTCGCTCGGTGGACCGTGATTGGACCGTGGAATGGCGCGTCGGGGTGCCGGCACTGACCCTGTCGGCCGAGGGGTTTCGCGGTCAAAAGACCGAAGTCAGCTTTGGCACCGCCTATGCCTTTACCGAAGATGGTGGCTATGGTCAGGTCTATAATTACCGGTTCAACTCCAAAGAGTTGAAGGGCCCGTTGCAAGCCACCGCCTCGGCAAATGGCTGGGGTTGGCGCGGCGTGGCTTTTGGCAAGCTGTAACCTGCCGGGCCAGCCTGTCCTGAGGCGCGTTTCATCACAAACATCGGCGGAAAACTGAGTATGGTTTTGCCCGACTGGCGGCATTGCGCCAAAGCGCAAGCCTCTGTCCCGACACAGGATTGCCACTGAAGACCTGATATGATCCCTTAACGAGAGCATTTTGGTCCAAAGATCCAAAGTCAAAGTGGCGCCCGGTCTGGCCGAGGCGCAGCGCATGGCTGCTTTGGGACGACGGATTGCCACCTTGCTGCCACAAATTGGCCCGGTTGTGTCTGTTTCAGTCACACCGGCCCCAACAGTTTTGTCAGAGCGGAGAACTCGATGCCAACCAACCTGAGTAATTTGATTGCCCCGATCAACACCGATCCAGGCCTGTTGGCGCTGGTCACCCCGGTGCAGATGCAATCCGGGCTGGCCGCTGCTAGCCGACTGAACATACTCCTGCTGCAAACTATTGCGCTAACCCATGTTAATGACGACGGGATTATCTCTCCTGCTGATATGCAGACCCTGTCGAATGCCATCCGGTCCAATCCCGTCGCCTTGCAGAGTTTTCTGATCAACCACGGCGACAGCAACCATGCCCTGCCGACCGGATTCCATCAAATTCAGGTACGGGGCGGCACCCTGCTGTTTCAGGGTCACGAATTCACGCACAAGGTGGTTGAAGGGATCTACAACTTTGGCTCTGCTATCGTGAATGGCAGTTACACCAACCCGCTCGATGGCCACCCCGAAGTGGTTGCAAAGGCCGCGGGCTGGCTGAATTACTTTCTGAACGGGGTTAACGTTGTCCATGGCACCGCCGGGGCTGACCTACTGGATTCTGGTGGTTACAGCGCCATCTTTGCCGCCGCCCGCAACGAGACGTTTTTAGCGGGTGGGGGTAACGACAGTGTTTGGTCGCTTGACGGCAATGACAAGATTTGGGCCGGTACAGGCAATGACACCTGCGGCGGTGGCACCGGCCACGATCAGATGTTTGGCGAGGCCGGAAATGACATGTTATATGGCCAGGAAGGCAACGACCGCATTGACGCAGGCGATGGCAACGATACCGCTAGCGGCGGCAACGACAATGACGTTGTAGTCGGCGGCAATGGCAATGATGTGGTATTTGGCGATACCGGCAATGATGTTGTTTATGGCCAGACCGGAAATGACATTCTTTACGGAAATAACGGCAGTGACGTTGTGGTCGGTGGCTCCGGGGCCGACACCATTTATCTGTGGGAAGATGTCGCCATGCGCGATGTGATCGTGTTTAAAGCCAATGACAGCGGCATGACAGCAACCACAATGGACGTTGTATGGGGTTTCACATCCGGGCAGGATGATGTCGATCTGCGATCACTTGGTCCGATGTCATTCAGGGCCAGCAACTTTGCTGGCGGCGGCAACGAATCCTTCTATTACGACGGTCACTACTTGCGTATTGACCATACCGGTGATGGAGTCGCCGATATGTCAGTCGATTTCCGGTTTTTGCAAACCATGCAGTTGAGTGATTTCATATTGGCCTGATGCCGTGTTAATCATGACCAGTATGTGGTCGGTTGTCAGCTGCGCCCCAGGGCAATCGCGTTTGGCCTAAGCGTTTGCTAACTGTCTGAGAAGGCTGAGAAGAAACGTATCGTTCCAACCGGCCCGCTTCAGTTTGATTGAGAGCGAGCCCTTTGATGTGTCCCTTCGCGCGAGATCGATGGCGCG
>JANOMH010000196.1:0-1506 GCA_031420215.1 Rhodobacterales bacterium
GTGAAGCCGACGCCGAGGCCAGCGCTATCTTTGCCACGGCTTATGGGGCGGACCCGGAGTTCTTTAACTTCTACCGCTCGATGCAAGCCTACGAGGCGTCTTTGCTGGGCAGCAATTCGACGATGGTGATGACACCGGACAATGCGTTCTTTGACTATCTGTATTCGGGCAACGGACCTGCGGACCAGTCCACGATCACAGCCCCGGTTGTCGAATAAACTGGCCGCAGATTGGAATGGCGGGCCTGACCTGGCCCGCCAGAACGTTGGATCGACCGGCGAATAATGGCCCGTTGCCGCCCGGATCACAGCCAGTTGAGCCTGCGCGATGGGGCTTTGAGTTGCATCCCCGGCGCCCTACATTCACAAACAGTCCAAGGCAACCCGACCGGGTCGCCGTCACCGCCTGAACGCTTTGTTCGAAAAATGGGAGTCCACCCGTGAACACCACGCCGATTGCACTTCAACTTGCCATACCGCGCACTGCGGCCCTGCGTCCGGCCACCGCATTGGGCGGAATGGTCCTGGCTATGGCATTGTTGCTGGCCCAGTCCATGCCTGCCCCGGCACAAGAAACAGCCATTGTCACACCAGATATGGCCCGTCCGGTATCATTCGCCGATCTGGCCGAACAGATCAGCCCCTCGGTGGTGAATATCACCACATCCATGCTGGTGGCCGCGCCGACAGTGCCCGAAGGGATCGCGCCAGAAGGCTCGCCATTTGAGGATTTCTTTAACAATCAGGATGGCGCACCACGCCGGTCATCCGCACTTGGGTCCGGGTTCGTGATTTCGGCGGATGGGTTCATCGTCACCAACAACCACGTGATCGAAGGCGCGGATGAAATCTCGATCGAGTTTTTCGACGGCGATGTCCTGCCTGCCACGGTGGTCGGCACCGACCTGAACACTGACATTGCACTGCTCAAGGTCGAAGCGACGGACCTGCCGTTCGTGCCCTTTGGCGACAGCAACGGGCCGGGCAGCCGGGTCGGCGACTGGGTCATTGCGATGGGCAACCCGCTGGGGCAGGGGTTCTCGGTCTCGGCCGGGATTGTATCGGCACGGAACCGGGCGCTCTCGGGCAGTTTTGACGATTTCATCCAGACCGATGCGGCAATCAACCGGGGCAACTCGGGCGGGCCGCTGTTCAATATGGACGGGGCGGTGATCGGGGTGAATACCGCGATCCTGTCGCCCTCGGGCGGCTCAATCGGGATTGGCTTCTCGATGTCATCTGCTGTGGTCAAACCAGTAGTGGACCAGTTGCGCGAATTCGGCGAAACCCGGCGCGGTTGGCTGGGAGTGCGGATTCAGGACGTCACGCCGGATATGGTTGACGCCATCGCCGGGCTGGACACGGCGCGCGGCGCGCTGGTCACCGATGTGCCCGAGGGACCGTCGCTGGACGCAGGCATTCTGTCCGGGGACGTATTGCTCACCTTCAACGGCGTCGAAGTTCCCGATACCCGCGAATTGATCAAAATGGTTGGCGGGATGCCGGT
>JANOMH010000197.1:0-1704 GCA_031420215.1 Rhodobacterales bacterium
TGTCTAAACGAGCGCTCCTTGGCCGCTGATCATGGTCTTGCCGCCCAGATAGCGGTGCAGGACGGCGGGCAGGGTGACCGACCCATCCTCGTTCTGACCATTTTCCAGCACAGCAATCAAGGTGCGCCCGACGGCCAGACCAGAGCCGTTCAGGGTGTGCACGAACTCGGGCTTGCCGCCTGCACGGGGTTTGAACCGGGCATTCATCCGCCGCGCCTGATAATCGCCGCAGGTCGATACTGAGCTGATCTCGCGGTAGGTGTTTTGTCCCGGCAACCAGACTTCGAGGTCATGGGTCCGCCGCGCGCCCGCGCCCATATCGCCGGTGCAGAGCAGCATGGTCCGGTAGGGGAGCCCCAGTTTTTTAAGGATATTCTGGGCGCATTCAGTCATGCGTTGATGTTCCGCCTCGGATTGGTCGGGCGTGGTGATGCTGACCATTTCGACCTTTTCGAACTGGTGCTGGCGCAGCATGCCAGCGGTGTCACGGCCAGCCGACCCGGCCTCGGACCTAAAACAATTGGTATGGGCGACGTAGCGGCGGGGCAGGGTGGTTTCCTCCATCGTGTCGCCGTTGACCATGTTGGTCAGGGTGACTTCGGCGGTGGGGATCAGCCACCAGCCGTTGGTGGTTTCATAGGAATCTTCGCCGAATTTCGGCAATTGCCCGGTGCCATACATCATTTCGGGGCGCACGAGGACCGGGGTAATGGTTTCGGAAAGTCCGTGTTCATCGACATGGGTGTCGAGCATGAATTGCGCCAAGGCCCGGTGCACCCGCGCGGTGGCCCCGGTCAGCACGACAAAGCGCGCGCCTGAGAGTTTGGCGGCGGTGGCGAAATCCATTTGGGCGGCGACGGCTTTGATGGCGTAATGTTCGACCGGGGTGAAGCTGAAGTTGCGGGGTGCGCCGTGGCGGCGGATTTCGACGTTGCCGTGTTCGTCCGTGCCGGTGGGGACATCGTCATGGGGCAGGTTGGGGATGGTCAGCAAAACGTCGGCTAACCGCTTGTCTTCTTCTTTGGCCAAGGCCTCGTTTTCCGCAATCATTGCCTTTTTCGCGGTCACGGCAGCGCGCAAGGCCTCAAAGGCGTCGTTGTCGCCTTGTTTCTTGGCCTCTCCAGCTTGGCGGGAGAGCAAGTTTACCTCGGCGGTGGCCGTTTCGGCTGTGTGAATGGCACTGCGCCGCGCGTTATCCATGATCAGCAGAACTGACGACATCCCTGCAATCCCACGCCGGGCCAAGGCGGCGTCGAAGGTGCCTGGATTGTCGCGGATGGTGCGGATGTCGTGCATGGGGAAGCCTCTCACATGATTGGGACTGATATGCCCCAAGCGCTGCTCAAGGTGAACCCGCAAAAAGCGGGCGCAGGATAGCGGGGGGGCTGGTGCTGCCGCGGTTTCATGCCCATATCCGGCCCTGATAACCGATGCGTTAACCCTGACCCGCCTGTGCCAGACGTGGCGTTACCATTCCACCGCGCCAGACATAATGTGCGCCGACTTTGCGGGGGGGATTCCCCGCACACAAGATTCCCGGGGAATTCCCCGCAGGTATAATACGGACGACCCATGCAAGGCTCACTCCTCGCGCAGCTTCCCTTCATTCTGGCGCTGTTTGCCATTATGTACTTTTTGCTGATCCGGCCGCAGCAGAAAAAGCTGAAGGATCATCAGGCCCTGATCAGTGCGTTGCGCAGGGGC
>JANOMH010000198.1:0-8914 GCA_031420215.1 Rhodobacterales bacterium
CAAGACCCGCACCACATCGGCAAAGTTTCTGGGCGTCGTGCGGGAACTGGCGAAGTTCCGTGAAGTCTATGCGCAGACCAAGGATATTCCCCGGTCACGGGTCTATAAAGACGATGCTTTGGTCGAACTGGCCTCGACCAAACCTTTGACCGAGGCTGATCTGGGCCGGTCGCGGTTGCTCCTGCGCGAGGCCCGGCGTGGCGACATCGCCGATGGGATTCTGGCGGCGGTGAAAACCGCCATCGACACCCCCGCCGACAAACTGCCCAAACCCGAACGCGACCGCGAGCAAATGCAGGTCAACCCGGCACTGGCCGACCTGCTGCGCGTGCTGCTGAAAGCCAAATCCGAAAGCCTCGGCGTGGCGGCCAAACTCATCGCCTCCGCCGCCGATCTGGATGCAATTGCCGCCGGCGAACGCGACCTGCCCACGCTGCACGGCTGGCGGTTCGAAGCCTTCGGCGACGACGCCCTGCGCCTGTGCAAGGGCGAGATCGCGCTGACGGCGGCGGGCAATGATGTGAAGGTGATCCGGCTTTAGCGCCGGCTTTCCCGCGCATTCTGCACGCCGCGTACTGTCACCGACCGGATCCCCGCCAGCTCTGCCGCCGACAATTCCAAAGCTACGGTAATCCGGCGGCTGGCCTCTGTGCCGATCGCCTCGAACCCGGCCGGGGCCATGACGCGGAAATCATAGACGACATTGCCATTTTCACTGGCGGCCAAGACCAGCTCGGCATTGTAAAACCCTTGGGTCGCGGCCAGCCCGGTGGCACGCAGGATCGCTCCGCTGCGGGTCGGCTCAAGCTGCAGCTCGACAATCTGGTCGATGACCACGCGGGCCTCTGCGGCAACGCCTACGCCTGCGGGAACCAGCGGGCGCAATTCCCCGGCTGGCGTGGTATTGACCACAGGTGCTGACCGGCCAAACCAGTTCATCGGGTTCAGGCGGGACTCGGCCAACCGGGCACAGCCCGACAGCATCAGGCCCAGGCAAATCACAGTGGTAAAAGAACGCAGCATATCAGGGCCTTTCCTCGCTTGCCCATGGGGTAACCGAAAGTGCCGCAGTTGAAAAGCGTGCTCTGGACCTTTGGCCTCACGCCCCCTACTTCAGACAGATCCGCAACGGAGCAGCCCATGGCCACCCCAGCCTTTGAAGACATCGCCGACACGTTTGAATTCCTGGATGACTGGGAGGATCGGTATCGGCATGTCATCGATCTGGGCCGGGCGATGCCGCCCCTGGATGACGCATTCAAGGTGTCCGCGACCAAGGTGAATGGCTGTGCATCGCAGGTCTGGCTGGTGCCGCATACCGATGGCGGCGTATTCCGGTTTGACGGCGACAGTGATGCAATGATCGTGCGCGGTCTGATTGCGGTGCTGGCGGCCCTGTATAACGGAGTGCCGGTGGCCGAAGTGGGCAAAGTCGATGCCGTGGCCGAACTGGGGCGGTTGGGGCTGAACGATCATTTGTCGGCGCAACGGTCGAACGGGGTGCGGGCGATGGTCGAGCGGATCAGGGCGGTGGCGGCGCATGTGTGAGCCGGACAACTTTGTCCGACTGCCGCTACACCCCTGCCAAAGCCACCTCCAGCCCGCCATAGCCGGTGAACCGGCGCTCAAAGGCCAGACCCAGCCGGGCGGCACACTCCTGCGCCTTTGCAGTCAAATCCGGGTCATCGGTCTGCGCCTGATACACTAAGGTCGTGTAGTTGCCAAAATACATATCGCGCAGTTCCGGGTGCCGGTCCAACCCAAGGGGCCGCCAGACAAAGGCGTCAAACTGCCGACACAGGAAATCGGTCAGGTAAAAGCAGGTCATTTCGCCCCTTGCGGCAAACACCTCGTTCCCCTCGAAGAACGAATAACAATGGGGCCCCGCGATCATTTGCACGCCCAGTTCGGCACATTTTGCCGCTAACAGCCCACCCGTGCCGCAATCGGCATAAGCGACAAAGATGGACCCATAGGCTGCCCGATGCGCTGCAACTGCCTCTGCTACCGCCCCAGTGATCCGGTCAGGATGATTGTGCAAAATCGCGGGCAGGCATTGCAGGTCCAGATGGTCCCAGCCGTGGGCAGCCTTTAGCGCCACAATCTCATGCGCCAGCGCCCCACAAGCGATCAGCAAGACCCGGCCCCGCCCCTCTGCAGGTAGTCCAACCTCGGTCAATGACTGGTCATTCAGGTCCACGTCCACCTACTGTCACCGTTGCCGCAGCCAGGATACCTGCGGTCCCCAGCTTCTTTTGGCCCTAAATATCCCCGCCGGAGGCTCCCGCATCCGTGCCGGGAACAGGCATCAAAAGGTCAGGCCAGGGCCCCCTGATTGTGCTTGCGCGCCATATAGGTCTTGGCCGTTTCCACCGCCACAGCGGCATCACGGCAATAGGCGTCAGCACCGATGGCACGGCTGAACTCTTCATTCAGCGGCGCACCACCCACCAGCACAATGTAATCTTCGCGCATGCCTTTTTCCTTCAGCGTGTCGATGACCACCTTCATGTAAGGCATCGTCGTGGTCAGCAGGGCGGACATGCCCAGAATATCGGGGCCCTCCGCCTCGATCGCGGCCAGGTATTTTTCGACTGAATTATTGATGCCCAGATCGATAACCTCGAACCCGGCGCCCTCCATCATCATGCCGACAAGGTTTTTGCCGATGTCATGGATGTCGCCCTTGACCGTGCCGATCACCATCTTGCCGACGCGCGGTGCGCCGGTTTCGGCCAGCAGCGGTTTGAGGATGAACATCCCACCCTTCATCGCATTGGCAGCCAGCAGCACTTCGGGGACAAACAGAATCCCGTCGCGGAAGTCATTGCCGACAATGGTCATGCCGCCAACCAAAGCTTTGGTCAGCACGTCATAGGGGGTCCAGCCGCGGGCCAGCAGAATTTGCACGCCTTCTTCGATCTCAGGCTTTAACCCATCGTAAAGGTCGTCAAACATCTGCGCGACAAGGTCCTCGTCGTCGAGGTCGGCAAGGATGATGTCGTCGTCGTCAGCCATGGGGCGGGCCTTTCGTTAAGCCGTCTGCGGAAAGTCCGGGGCGGGGACTGCGTTGATTTGCCCCCGAATGGGGCAAATGGTCTGGAATGAATGCGACACTGCCTGCCTTGTCCCCGACCAAAGGTCAATCAGGTCCCCGACCAAAGGTCAACCGGGTCCGGGATCATCGGCACAAAGGCCTTGGATATGTTCCGCATTTGTTCTATATTCACAAAATGAATGACCCGATCCCGATCAGCAAAGACCGCAGGCCCGGGCGGGCCGCGACCAGCAATGCGACCAACCGGTTCGACCGGTTGACCCGCATAGAGGTGACCGATGGCTGGGACAGGGACGAGGATTTGCCGCCACTGCGCACCCATGTGCGCGACGAGGTGCCGCGCCGGGTCATTTCGGAAAACACGTCTCCCGACCTTAGCTTTGAGCGGTCAATCAACCCCTACCGGGGCTGCGAACATGGCTGCATCTATTGCTACGCCCGGCCCAGTCATGCCTATCTGGGCTTATCACCGGGGCTGGATTTTGAAACCGAACTGATCGCCCGGCCCACTGCGCCCACAGTGTTGGAGGCCGAGTTGCGGGTGCGGGGCTATGTGCCAAAGGTCATCGCCATCGGCACCAATACCGACCCCTATCAGCCGATCGAAAAGGACCGCCAAATCATGCGCCGGATTCTGGCCGTGCTGGCGGCGTTCAATCACCCGGTTGCGATCACCACCAAAGGCACGCTGATCGAACGGGATATCGACATTCTGGCACCAATGGCCGCCAAAGGTCTGGTCCGGGTCGGGATTTCGGTCACTACGCTGGACCCGGCCACGTCGCGGGCGATGGAGCCGCGAGTGCCGGCCCCGCTGCGCCGGTTACAGACCATCCGGCGGTTGACCGATGCGGGAATTCCGGTACGGGTCATGGTCTCGCCCGTGGTCCCTGCGCTGACCGACCACGAATTGGAACCGATTCTGGCGGCGGCGGCTGCGGCGGGGGCGATTGCGGCCAGTTCGATCATCCTGCGCCTGCCGCGCGAGGTGTCGGGGCTGTTTCAGGACTGGCTGGCCGAAGCTTATCCCGACCGGGCCGCCCGGATCATGGGGCGGGTGCGCGAATTGCATGGCGGACAGGATTATGACCCGGCCTTTGGCAAACGGATGACCGGGCAGGGGGAATGGGCGCGGCTGATGAAGCGGCGGTTCGATCTGGCTTGCGGGCGGCTGGGGCTTGCCTACCGGTTGCCACCTTTACGCACCGACCTGTTCGCGCGACCGGCGCAAAAAGGCGATCAATTGTCGTTGTTTTGAAAGGGCCGGTGGGTTAAAACCCACCTTACCCGCATCCGTAAAGTGGGTTTCAACCCACTGAAACTTCAGCACGATGTGGGTCAAGACCCACCTTACCTGGCGCCAGTAAGGTGGGTTTTAACCCACCCCAAAGGCTTAGTCTTTCCGCCGCCGCCCCGACCGTTCCCGCGCCGCAGGGCCCATCCCATCGGTGCCATCCGAAGCGCTGGAAAATCCGCCGATCCGATCGGTGATCTGCTCCAGTGTCGGCCTTTCTCCGCGGGGCCGGTTCTCCAGAGCCTCGCGCATTTTTTCCAGATGCGACGGCATTGTGCCGCAACAACCGCCAATGATCGTAGCTCCGGCATCACGGGCCAACACCGCATAATCGGCCATCAGTTCCGGCGTGCCGTCATAGTGGATATGGCCGTCGTGATACTTTGGGATCCCCGCATTGCCCTTGGAAATCAACGGCAATTCCGGGCCTGCTGCGGCGAACCCCAGAATGGTGCGCAGCAGATCCGAGGCCCCGACGCCGCAATTGGCCCCGAATGCCAGCGGGGCATTGTTGATCTTGCCGACCATCTTGACCATTTCGGCACTGGTCAGGCCCATCATCGTGCGGCCTGCGGTGTCAAAGCTCATCGTGCCGCACCACGGCATATCGGCCAGCGCAAAAGCCTCGGCTGCGGCGCGGAATTCTTCGGCCGCACTGATGGTTTCGACCCAGAGCACATCGACGCCCCCGGCCTTGAGCCCTTCGGCCTGTTCATGGAACATCTCGACTGCGCGCGCGTGGGTCAAGGTGCCCATCGGCGACATGATTTCGCCGGTCGGCCCGACCGAGCCTGCGACCACCACGGTGCGTCCGGCTTTGTCTGCAACATCGCGGCCAATTTCGGCGGAAATTCGGTTGATTTCATGCACCCGGGCGTCAAAGCCGTGCAGTTTCAACCGCGAGGCATTGCCGCCAAATGTATTGGTCAAAAACAGGTCACTGCCTGCCGACACGGCCCCCTGATACAGCGCTCTGATCCGGTCCGGATGCTCCATATTCCACATTTCGGGCGCGTCGCCGGACATCAGGCCCAAATTGAACAGATTGGTTCCAGTGGCGCCATCGGCCAAAATCCAGCTGCGGGTCTCAAGCAGGCGGGAAAGGGCGTTGGTCGGGCGGGCAGACAAAGTTGCGGCGGGGGTCATCTGGGCGGCCTGTCATCTGGTGCCGCTCTGCCAAAACGACAGTCCCGGCAGGGCATGAAATCATTCCCTGCGCATCGCATGCCTGCGGCCCGGTTTCAAATCGAAAATTCTCATGATCATCCTGCGTCGCTTTGCTGCGCGGGCTGATGGACCGGGCCATCTGCCAGACGAGGCCGACATGGACCGCGCAGACAATCGCTGCCCCGGCCCGTACCAATCCGTATCTGCCCGGCGCACACAGATAAAGTGGCTGCCAGGCCGGCCCAAAGCTGCGTTTGAACTGGCGCAGGCCCGCCGCACCGGGCCATCGATTACTGAGCCGCGCCAATACCCCCGGCAACTGCGGCACTGCGGCCAGCGAGATGGACCGTATTCCTGCATCCGTCGCGGCCATAATTCCGGCATGGACCAACCCATGCATCAGGCCGCAGGGCGCGTCGGCGCTGTGGCGCATCAGGTCCAGCGCCCAATCCTGCCGACCTGTATGAAAGCTCGCAAATCCAACCAATCTGTCCTTTATATAACCCAGAACAACCCGTTGCTGCGCCAGCAGGGCCGGATCGAATTGCCCCATCGAAAAGCCCTTTTCGCCGCCATGGCGCGCAGCCCAGTCCTGCGCCACCCGCGCCATATCGGCCAAAGGGAGGACCGTGGGATCAACCACAATCCGCAAACCAGCCGCCTGAAGTCCGCGCAATTTGCGGCGCGTTTGGCGGCAGGCGGGTTGGTCCAGCGACCAGCGATCCGGTACAATCACCGCATCCTGACTGATCCTGCACACGGTCCAACCCGCCGCACGGGCCAGGGCGGCGGTGCGGGCATCGGCCTTATACAGGGCCACAGCCAACCCACGGGTTTTTGCAACGGCCCGCAGATCGGTCAGGTCAGGCCGCCCCAATGGCCGGCCCAGCGCAACCAGGCAGCCGCCGGCCCGGCGCAACAGCCAGCCTGCGGATTGGTCCCGGTTCAGCACAATCTCGGCCCCCTGATGCGCCAGGGTCCAATCGGCCTGTGGTGCCCGCGCCAAGGCCCGCAGTTTAGCCGCACCTTGGGCCGTTTGCAGTTCCGGCCCGGCCGGGATCACTGCTGGCCGGACCAGAAACGCCAGCGCAATCAGGGCAGGGCACAGGAAATAGATCACCCGGTAGGCCAACACGGCGGCCAGAAGCGGCTCTTGGTCCACTTGCGGCAAAAGCATCAGCAGTGTCAGTTCAAACGCGCCCAATCCTGCCGGGCTTTGTGACAGCAGCCCCGCGCCAAGGGCCAGCAAATAGGCGGCAAACAGAGTGGGAAAGGCGGGGCAAACTTCAGGCGGCAGCAGCACCCACAGCACCATTGCGGCACAACTGGTGTCGATTGCGGTCCAGACCAGCAGGTTCAGTCCGATCCGGGGCGAGAGGCCGGGCAGGCCGTCAACAGGGCGAAACCGGACCACCCGCCAGCCGATCACGGCCAGAAAAAACACGATCACACCGCTGAGGCCGCCATGCAACACCAACACAACCCCACCCGCCAAAACCGCCCAGGCCCCCAGAAATGACAGGCTGACCAGCAGCGACAGGCGCGAGATGGTCCAGAGATCCAGTTCCGGCAAACCGCGCAACCGGACCAGCCCGCCTGACAGGCTGCTGAACCCCACCGTTTGCGACAGCGCAATCGCCCGCATTCCGGCGGCCCTGGCGCGCGCCGGGCTGACCCCGGTACCCAGAACCCGGTGAATCACTGCATCGTATTGCCCGACCGCGCAAAAGCTCAGGCCGGTCAGTGCCACTGCGCCCGCCCATTGCCAGACCGACAGCTGGCGTAAAGCCGCTCCTACATCTTCCATTTCAAATTGGGTCAGCCGGTCCTGTAACACATACAGACAGCCCAGCAGGGCGATCAGGGGTAAAACCCGTGCAATAGCCCGCAATGGTCGCAAGTAGGAATAGCGGGCAAGCATCGGGCACTCCGGCGAAAACGGCGGCAGACAGCGCCACAACATCTCCGACAGGACTAGGGCAGGGGGATGAAAAACCCCTTAATTACGCCTGCAATAACAAAATCCACGCCCCGATGGTTAACCGGGGCGCGGATTTTGGATGAATAACGGAATGTATCTATTTGATACGGCTCAGATTTCTGTCATCAACTGTGATTTCGCATCGATCATCAGCAGGCGCATCTGGTCGCGGATTGCGGCTTCGGTGGTCAGGTGCAGCACGTCCGCTGCGACCTTGCGATAGACATCCTCATCGCCGGCTTCCTGAAAGTCAGCCTTGATCACCTCGCGCGCATAATCCAGCGCTGCATCGCCGGATTTGCCCATCAGGCCAGCCGCCCAGAGGCCCAGGAGTTTGTTGCGCCGCGCCTCGGCCTTGAACTGCATTTCGGCGTCATGGGCAAATTTGTTCTCAAAGGCGGATTCGCGGTCGTCAAAGGTGGTCATGCTGGCTCTCCGTTATCTGCTGTCGTGGCGGTCTTACCCTGTGGCCCGGCGTTGGGTCAATCCGCCATGCCCGCAATGTGGGGCGAGGGCTGTCGGCCTGCAAGACCTCTTGCCCTTGCCCGTGCCATGGCCATGCACTATGACGCGAGGAAACCTCCTGAGTCTTTGGCCGTCCCCTATCGGGACAAGATGCGGGGTGAGCGGAGCAGCCATGGCACCACGTCGCAAGAAGGTCTATGAAGGCAAGGCCAAGATCATGTATGAAGGGCCGGAGCCGGGGACTTTAGTCCAATATTTCAAGGATGACACGACCGCCTTTAACGCGGAAAAGCGTGCCGTGATTGATGGCAAAGGTGTGCTGAACAACCGTCTGTCCGAATTCTTTATGGTCGGTCTGGCCACCATTGGCGTGCCGACCCATTTCATCCGCCGCCTCAACATGCGTGAACAGCTGGTCCGCCAGGTCGAGATCATCCCGCTTGAAGTGATCGTGCGCAACTTTGCCGCAGGCTCGATGGCAAAGCGGTTGGGCATGGAGGAGGGCACTCCATTGCCCCGGCCCATCGTCGAGTTTTCTTATAAGGACGACAAGCTGGGCGATCCGCTGGTCCCCGAGGAATATATCATCGCTTTCGGCTGGGCGTCGCAGCAGGATCTGGATGACATCGTGGCGCTGGCGCTGCGGGTGAATGATTTCATGTCCGGCGTCATGCATGGCGTCGGCATCAAGCTGGTGGATTTCAAGATCGAGATTGGCCGGATCTGGGATGGCGATTTCCACCGCTTGGTTGTCGCGGATGAGATCAGCCCGGATTCCTGCCGGTTGTGGGATATCGAGACCGGTCAAAAGCTGGACAAAGACGTGTTCCGCCGCGATCTGGGCTCTTTGACCGACGCCTATACCGAGGTTGCCCGCCGTCTGGGCGTGCTGCCGTCGAACGTGACCCACCGGCCCAAGCCGACACTGATCAACTAAGGGGGCGGGGCG
>JANOMH010000199.1:0-9555 GCA_031420215.1 Rhodobacterales bacterium
AGATAGTCGAAGCTTGACCAATGCAGGGCATCAAAGGCGCTGTCCTTCAGTGCCGCCCCGATCGCCTCGGCATAGCTGATACCGGGCCAGGCGCCGACGAAATCGTCCACCCCGTCCTGACTGATGCGCAGCGTGATCAGCTTGTCCGGCCCGATGGCGGCGCGGATTTTCTCACCAACCAGTTTGGCAAAGCGGAGGTTGTTTTCTGGCGATCCGCCAAATTCATCAGTCCGCAGATTGGTCTTGGGCGTGATGAACTGCCACAGCAGATAGCCATTGGCGCCATGCACCTCGACCCCGTCGGCCCCCGCATCCACGGCACGTTTTGCGCCGGCGGCAAAGCCGTCCGCAATAGCGTGAATGTCTTCGACCGTCAGGGCGCGGGCCGGGCCAAAGCTGATCTTAGGCCAGTCGCCGGTGATGTTGCGGATACCCATCTCGTAGTCATTGTCTGTGTATAGGGTCCAGCCGTCACTTTGCGTGTCGGAGGCGCTGACCGAGGGTTGGCCATTCAACACGCGGGGGTCACACACCCGGCCGCCATGCATCAGTTGGATGATGATCTTGCAGTCATGCGCATGCACCGCATCGCAAACTTTTGCCCAACCCGCGACATGTGCGTCATTGGCGATACCGGGCTGCGAAAGATACGCCTTGGACTGATAGGCGTCTTGTTCATAGGTGCCCTCGGTGATGATCAATCCCACGCCACCACGGGCACGACGGGCGTAATAGGCGGCCATTTCGTCTGTCGGGGTGCCATCGGCTTGCGCCATCTGGCGGGTCAGCGGGGCCATGGCGATACGGTTGCGCAGGTGGAGCGGGCCAAGTTTGCCGACTGAGAAAAGATGGGGATAGGCTTCGGTCATTGTCATTATCCTCGGACAATCGTTTCAATCGCCAGCCCTGCCGAAAGCAGGGCCGTGTCGCGTCCGTGCGTGGCGTTTAGCATGAGCCCGGTCGGCATCCCGTCGTCGTCCACCCCGTTCGGGATCGACAACCCACACCAGTCCAGGAAGTTGCCAAGCGAGGTGTTGCGCACGGTCAGGCTGTTATGGGCAAAGAAAACCTCTTGATCTGCTTCAAGCGGTGCAATGGGCATAGCGACGTTTGGCGTCGTCGGGCACAGAAGGATTGCATGGCCCAGCCGATCGGCCACAACCGCAATCAGCCGCGCTCGCTCGCGTAGCAGGATCGAATGGTCCACGGCCGAGAATGGTGCCCCGGTCAAAATCCGGCGCACGACGCGGGCATCCATGCGGTGGGCGTCTGGACTATGGACACGGTCCCAGTGCACGGTCAGCGCCTCGATCGCCGCCAGAATGCCGCGGCGGTTGATCAGGGCTTGCGTCTCGGCCAACTCGGGCAGTGCGATCTGACGCACCCGGGCACCGGCGTGTTCCAGCCGCGCAACGCTGGCTGCAAAGTTGGCAGCGACGGCGGGCTGCAGGGCCTCGAGCATAACCGCATCGGGGATCACGAAATCCAACGCGGTCACAGTTGCTGGTTGCGCTGCGGGGCAAGCCAGCCCGCGCATTACCGCATCCACCAGAACGCAATCCTCAACACTGTGCGCAAGCGGACCAAGTGTATCAAGGGTGCGCGACAGCGGAAACACACCCGCCATCGGGTAGTGCCGCGTCGATGTCTTGTAACCCACCACCCCATTGAAGGAGGCCGGAATGCGAATCGACCCGCCGGTATCGGTGCCGACAGCAAGTGGCACAATGTCCTGCGCCACCACCACTCCGCACGCCGACGAAGACCCTCCCGGCGCGCGCCCCGCGCCGTGCGGGTTGTTTGGTGTGCCGAAATGCGGGTTCAGACCGATGCCCGAATAGGCAAATTCGGTCATGTTCAGGCAGCCCACGCTGATCATGCCGCCCCGGAACGCCGCTGCGACCAAGTCGGCGTCCGCCGGTGCCGGTGGATTGTCCGCCAGCACCACCGATCCTGCAGTCGTCACCCGACCCTTCAGATCGAACAGGTCCTTCCAGGCAATAGGCACCCCGTCCAGCAGGCTGGCGGGCAGGCCAGCGCGCAAGCGGTCGCGGGCCGCGCGTGCCTCGACCATGGCGCGGGGGCGCAAGGTTTCGGTGAAAATGGCCGGATCACCGACATCGGCAATGCGCCCGAACACTTGATCCACCAGATCGCAGGGATCAAGACGTCCCTGGCGCAGGTCAGCGGCGAGACTTGCAGCGGTGGTGACACGCATAGGTCGCGCCCCTATTGCACGATCAAGGTGGACCGGGCTGGCAGCCACGCAACAAAAGCTGCATCGCCTGCCCGCAACTTGCCGCCATACTTGTCTGCATGGCCCTCGAGGCTGAAGCTTTCGCCGTTGGGCAGCTTGACGACCATTTGCAGAATATGGCCGATCAACTGCATGCGCGTGATCTGACATGAAATCACGTTGGTACCATAAGTCCGGCGGACCTCGGCCTCGGGTGTCGTGCCGGGCAGTATGTCAACTGCCTCGGCCGGCAGCACGATGGATGCCTTGGTGCCCACTGACGCAGCCGCACCGGCAGGGCGCTCGACCGTCAAAGGTCCAAAGGCAGTATCAAGCACCAGCGTTTCGGCGTTTGCCGACTGCACGGTGCCCGGGATCAGGGTATTGGCCCCAATGAAGCGGGCGGTAAATATGCTTTGCGGGCGGGTATACAACTCGCGCGGTGGGCTGATCTGTTCGATGCGACCCGCGTTCATTACCACGATGCGGTCAGACAGCGCCAGCGCCTCGGACTGGGCGTGGGTCACGAAAACAAACGTGATGCCGAGATCGCGCTGCAACAGCTTCAGTTCATTCTGGATGCTTTTGCGCAGGTTCGCGTCCAGCGCGCCAAGTGGTTCATCAAGCAGTAGAATATCGGGTTCCACGACCAATGATCGTGCCAGCGCAATACGCTGCCGCTGACCACCAGACAGGCGGTTCGGTCGTACGTCGGCCACCGCTGTCAGGCCCAGTTTGTCCAGAATACGGTCCACCTTTCGGTCGGCCTCGGCGGCGGGCATGGCCTTTACGTCAAGCCCGAAGCGCACGTTCTGCCGCACGCTCATATGCGGAAACAGCGCGTAATTCTGGAAGATCATTGAGGTCGGGCGCTTTTCGGGCGGAAGATCGTTGATCCGTTTGCCCCGGATCATCAGATCGCCCGATGTGATCGACTCGAACCCTGCAATCATCCGCAACGTCGTGGTCTTGCCACAGCCTGACGGCCCCAGAAAGGCGATGAATTCACCCTTCACAACATCCAGGTTGAAGTCAATGACGGCGGGGGTCCCGTTGTCATAAACCTTGCCGACATCAGAAAGTTGCAGGTCGTAAGCCACGGGTATATTTCCTAATTTCTTGCAGCGCTCTGGCCAAGGCAGTTTACCCTGGCCAGAAACTTCATCGGATCAGCAGGCTGACGGTTGTCAGGCCGACAGGAATTCGTCCCACTTGCTGATCAGCAGGTCGTACTCATCGGGCCACTGGTGCCAGTAGGCCACGTTGGCTGCACGGGTCGCGAGCGATCCGCCATCACGCAGATCGCCTTCCTTGATGCCGCGGTCCTCTGGCCCGACCCACGGTGCACCTTCATACCAGAAGGCATACTTCTCGGGCGCCATGATGGCTTTCACCTTGTCGTTCGGCGAATAGTAGCCTTGCTCGGACACGGCAACCGCCGGACCACCGGACAGCCAATAATCGGCATAGGCGGTGACCGCTTCAAGGTTGGGCGAGGACTTCAGCGCCGACACGCCAATCGACCAGCCACGATATCCCGACTTCATGGTGGCGTAAGAGCACGGCACACCCTGTGCTTTGACCGCCATCACTGCGGGCTGCCAAGCGTCGGCGATGATCATTTCGCCCGAAGCCAGCAGGTTCACCAATTCGCCGAAATCGCCCCACAAGGCACGGAACTGGCCTTCTTTCTTTTTCGAAATCAGGAATTTGGCAGCTTCCTCGATAGCTGCCGCATCCGGGTTGCCTGGGTTTGGAACTTCCAGCAGGCCCAGTTCGTTCATCGCCATGACCGCCTGACCAAAGGCAATCAGCGGGTCGACGTTCAAGCCGGTCTTGCCTTTGAACTTTGGATCGAACAGTGCGGACCAGTTCGACGCTTCTTCTGCATCCACCAGGTCCGGACGATAACCGATGGAGTCGAAGTTGTAGACTGTCGGCACCATGTTCAGCGCAGTCTGCGACTCGTCGGTCCAGATCTGGCCAACAATCTGGGCGCGACGCTCCCATTTGTCGGAAGGCGTGACGAAGCTTTCGCCAATGCCGGTCCAGTTGGTCAAGGCCGATGTCGCGATCGGCGACACGAGGCCGGTCTGCACGATGGATGGCAGACGCTCGCCGATGGTTTCCCAGCAGTCATACGCGGTAGAGCCTGACAGCAGCTCGGTCTGAGTGTTGGGGAAGATGTCCGCCTTGCCCGATACGGCACTGACACCGGAAATTGCCTTGAATTCGTTCAGGATACGCTCCTGCACGGTCACCGACAGACCTACGGTGCGCAGTTCCTGGCTCGCAAGGTCCTGCGCAAAGGCAGCTTGGGCGCCGAGGAACGGCATGCCACTGGCGGCAAGCGCCATGCTTCCGGCAGTTCCATGCAGGAAGCTCCGCCGCGAGAGTGAGTTGTCTTTCATTTTTAGACCTCCAAGTTGTTGTTTTTTCAGTTGTTTAGCCTGCCAATGGGTCAATAGCGCCCGACCAGCAGCCCGCCGTCCACTACAACCACCTGGCCCGTCATATAACGGGCCGAGTGGGATGCCAGAAATAGGGCAACATCTGCGATTTCGTCTGGCTCGCCGATCCGCCCCATAGGAATGAACTCTCCTGCCTTGTCTGCTTCGGGCCCCAGCGAATGCTCTTTGGACAAAAGCTGTGCTGTCCGGATGTAACCCGGCGCGATGCCGTTTACCCGTATGCCGTCACGGGCCAATTCGACCGCAAGCCCACGCACCAAACCCACGACGCCGGCCTTGGCAGCCGAGTAATGCACATGTTCATCCCAGCCGTAAGCAACGCCCATGATCGAGGACAGCGCGATGATTGCCCCCGATTTGCGCGCCTTCATTCCCGCCAGTGCAGGGCGCACCACGCGGAAAATGCCTTTCAAGTCGATGTCCAGGGTGTGATCCCACTTTGCATCGGTCAATTGATCCAGCGGCACTCTGTGCGCGATACCGGCATTGGCCACGATGACGTCAATCCTGCCATGCTGTGCTTCGACCGCCGCGACCACCCCATTGGCGGCCTCGGTCGAAAGGACATCCAGGCCATGAAATTCAGCACTTCCACCTGCGGCAGTGATTTCGCCGACGACCGCCCGACCCGCCTCGACCAGCACATCAGTCACCACTACATGATAGCCCGCCTTCGCAAAGGCATGCGCCGTGGCCCGCCCAATGCCGATGCCCGCACCAGTGATCAGCACAATTTGGGTCATAACATCACATCTCCGGAGTTGGGGCCAAGCGTCTGGCCCACGAACAGCGACGCGGCCGGCGAACACAGGAACGCCACAGTTGCAGCAACTTCCTCGGGCTCGCCAAACCGGCCTAGCGGAAGTTCGGCTGCCTTGGCGGCCTGCCAATCTGCAGATAGCGCCCGCACCAGTGGTGTGTTGATCGGCCCGGGCGCTACGGCATTCACACGCACGCCCTGCGCCGAGACTTCCCTTGCCAGGGCCTTTGTCAAGCCGATGATCCCGGCCTTGGCCGCCGAATAGTGCACCAGCTCGCGTCCGCCGATCTGGCCCAGTTGCGAGGCTGTGTTCACAATCACGCCCGCCCCCCGCGCCAGCATTCCGGGCAGGACAGCATGGATACACAGGAATGTGCCGCGCAGATGCACCGCGATCATCCGGTCGAAATCGGCGGGGGTCAGATCCACAAACAGACCCTGATGGACGTAGCCTGCATTGTTCACCAGATGGGTCACCGGCCCAAACGCGGCTTCGCAGGCTGCGACCATGGCCGCGACATCCGCCTCGACCGACACATCACCGCCGATGGCGACAGCCGCAGATCCGATCTCGGCGGCAACAGCCTCGGCTGCGGCAAGCCGAAAGTCGTTGACCAAGACACGGTAGCCGTCAGCGGCCAGATGCAATGCAACCGCCCGCCCAATGCCCGACCCTGCACCCGTTACAATGGCGGTATTCATGCCACATCCTCTTGCAGCGCCATCCGTCGGGCGCGTCGAACGCTTAGCCCCATCAGGATCGCGTAAACCGACAGCAGCGCGAACGAGAACAGCGTGGTCAGCACTCCGAAGGCAAAGATGTTGGGGTGAATTTCCACTGCAAAGGTGCCATAGATGGCTAATGGCAAGGTTTGGTCCCGGCCTGACGCAAACAGGGTGCGTGGGAATTCGTCAAAGCTCAGCGTGAAGGCGAACAGCATCGCAGACAGCACACCCGGAAAAATCAGGGGGAAGGTGACTTTGCGGAAAGTCTTCCAGGGGCTGACGCCCAGCGACCAGGCCGCCTCTTCGACCGAGGCGTCAAAGCGGTTCAGTATCGCCAACATCACCAGAAATGCGAACGGGAACGTATAGGCCACATGGGTGAAGAAAGCAGTCGTGTACCAGTGCCGCTCTATTCCGATGATGTTATTGGCCAACAGTGAAGTGCCGAGCCCGGTCAGGACGCCCGGTACCATCATGCCCAGAACGATCAGATAAAAGACCACGCTCGCGCCCGCAAACCGCTTGCGGAACGCCTGTGCCGCCATCACGCCGAGGACGGTAGAGGTGACCATGGTCATGAAGGCCAGCACCAGCGACCTGACCAGCGCCTCGCCAAATGGCAGCGGCGCAATGCGCGATGGCGGGGTCAGCCCAAAGATATGCTGATACCAGTAAGTCGACCATTGGATGATCGGAAACTGCGGTCCACCCTCTGGCCCCTGCTGAAACGAGATGATCGTCAGCACCACGAAGGGCCCGTACAGGAACAGGATGAATGCGCCCAGATAGACGGCCAGGATCGGCTTGAGGATGCGGGACTCCAACTTAAAGCTCCCGCTTGAGGTCGACGATACGCAGAAAGCCCGCGATCACCACACCCATGAACACTGTCAGGATCACCCCGACAACCGAGGCCATGGCCCATTTCAGCGAGCCGACCTGTGTGACGATGATATTGCCCAAAAGGTTCACCTTGCGCCCCGAAAGCGCGCCTGAAGTGGCAAATTCGCCCAACACCATCACAGAAACGAAAATCGATCCTACCACCACGCCAGGCAGGGACAGCGGGAAGATGATCTTCCAGAAAATCCGCCCAAAGCCTGCGCCCAGATCGCGGGCTGCTTCGATGATGTTGCGGTCAATCCGCCCCAGCATGAAAGCGACGGGGCCGACCATGAACACCACATAGATCTGCGTCATGCCGATGATCACCGACAATTCTGTAAACAGCAGCACCTCGATCGGCTGGCTGATGATGTGCAGCTTTTGCAAGATGATGTTGATCGCACCTTCTTTGCCCAGCATCGGCCGCCACGCCAGCACCCGGATCAGGAACGAGGTCCAGAACGGAATGACGCATATCACCAACAGCACCGTGGACAGCGTTTTGCTTTTCACAAACAGCCCGACATAAAGCGCGGTCGGATATCCGACCACAAAGGTCAGGCCGAGGATGATCAACCAAATCCGCACCGTGGTCCATAGCGACCCGGTATAGGTGTCGGACGCAAAGAATTGCTTCCAGCTGGCCAGCGTCGGTGTGGGAGAGATGTTGAAGGTGGTCTGCGTCCAAAACGAAACATAGACGATCATCAGGATGGGCAGCACCAGAAACAGCACCATCCAGATCACACCCGGCGCCAGCAGCCACATAGTGGTGGAAGATCCGCGTTCTGGTGCGGTTGGTTCGGCCATCATGCCGTCTCCTGGCCAAAGACGATGGCCTGTTCAGGGTTCCAGGTTAGCAAGTAATCCTGCCGCGGTTCATAGGTATCGGGCGCGCCAAGGCTCAGGTGATGTTCCACCTCCAGCACCCGGCGGTCCGGCGTCTCAAAGAAGTTTATCACTGATGAGCCAAGGTATTCGCTTGCCACAAAATGCGCGCGGATACCCGGACCGCTATGGGGCACAGAGACTTGTTTGACCTGCACACGGTCATAGCGCACGGCATAAACGTCTCTGGCTGCTTTACATGCGGCGTGCACAGGAACCGTGCCGAATGGTCCGGTGAACACACCACCTGCCAGTTTACCCTCGAACAAATTGAAGCGATTCAAAAAATGCGCAACTTCGGGCGTAGCCGGGCTGCCATAGATCTGATCCGGCGTGCCTGTCTGGATGATCCGGCCTGTGTCCAGCACCACCACCCGGTCACCCATTGCCAGCGCCTCGGTTTCGCTGCCCGTCACGTGCAGGAACGTCACCCCCATTTGTTCGCGGATGGTGCGCAACTCATTGCGCATGCGCCCACGCAAGTTCGCGTCCAGCGCCCCAAGCGGTTCGTCAAGCAAAACCAGCCTGGGTTGCATCACAAGCGTGCGTGCCAGCGCGACACGCTGGCTCTGCCCGCCCGAAATCTGGTCAACGGCCCGATCCTCAAGCCCGTTCAGACCAACCATCTCGATCATCGCACGGCAACGCGCGTCAATCTGCGCGGCTGACAGTGTGTCCGTGCCATGCTTCAGCCCGAAGGCCACGTTTTTCAGGACGGTCAGGTGCGGAAAAAGGGCGAAGTTCTGGAAAACAAACCCAATGCCACGTTCATGCGCGGGAACACGGGTAATGTCGCGGCCCTGAAAATAGACCCGGCCCGCGTCTGGTGCCTCAAAACCCGCAAGAACGCGCAAGATTGTGGTCTTGCCCGACCCAGACGGCCCCAAGAGCGAGATGTACTCGTTCACGTCGGCCTTAAGCGTCACGCTATCAAGCGCCACCACATCGCCGTAGCGCTTTGTCACGCCCTCCAGACGAAAGACTGAGGTCTCTGTTGCCATATTGCTGGCGATAGCCCGGTTGTTACCTGACCAGCGCACTCTCCCTAAAGTCCAAACCGTATTTCAACGCCTGCTGGCCTTCTGGTTCGACCGATTTCTGTTGCTTTGATCGAAACCCAGCCGGCTTGTCAAAATTGTCTTTCGTATAAAAAGACTATTTGTGACAGCTGTCAACCGGGCATCAACCAATTAATATGCCTAAGAAAGCGCGACTTTTTTGAGCGAAAAACTGGCTGCTAGAACAAAGTCCATCAGTTTAATACCGCCTAAAAACGAGTATTGAAGACAGTATACAGTATCATAACGGCGTCAAGTACGAGGCAAAATCCTGGGTTTCGCTGATCACTCCCACGATCTTCATCCGGGAAAGGCTTTTGCGTGTCATGATCTGAAGATGCCCGCGCAGGTATTCTGCCGCAGAATCAATGGGATGTCGGGCGATCAACTGAAACAGCGTGCGGTATTGGTCCAGAGCGATGTCATCGGGCGGCAGACCCAGCCTCGTCAGCGCACGGTTGACCGACGATAACAGCAAGCGGTTGTTGCGGATAATCTCGACCAGCGACATGTTTTGTGCCTTCGCGATGC
>JANOMH010000200.1:0-1875 GCA_031420215.1 Rhodobacterales bacterium
GTGGCCCTGTTCACCGGGGCGGCGGGCGAAATTGGCGCTGCTACAAGGAAAGAGCGTGTGGGTGCGGGCGATGCGCTGGCGCTGTTGGACCGCACAGCGCCGGTGTTGGGCGATCATCTGCGGATCGGGCTTGATCTGGCCGACCCCAAACGCCGTGGCCGGGGGATTCCTCGATTACTCTTTGGGAAAGTTCAGAAACCGGGGTTGCGATACACTGGTTTTCCTTTGAACAACGTCAACAAAACTTCGGTTGTGGCCACGTCATAGGGATCGCAGGTCATGATATCGCGGTCCAGCACGATGGCGTCGGCCGAATACCCCGGCCTGAGCGCTCCGGAAAAGCCGCTGCGCCAACAGGCGGCGGCGGCGTGGGTGGTATAGCCCAGCACGGCCTCTTGCACGGTGATCGCCTCATCGGGAAAGAACGCACTGGCCCGGCCCCGGAAACGCGGCGGCTCTCTGGTGGTGGCTGTTCCGATAATCTCGAACGAGTTCAGCGTGGTCACGGCCCAGTCCGAACTGATGCAAAAGGGCGCGCCGGCAGCGATGATTGACCCCAAGGCATAAGTCCAGCGCGCGCGGGCCGGGCCGATCATTGCCATCGTGTCATCCGGGATAACCGGATCGGTGCAGGCCCACAGCGGCTGAAAATTCGCCATCACGCCAAGATCGCGGAACCGGCTGTGGTCGTCCGGGTGAACAAGCTGGCAATGGGCGATCTGGTGCAACGAGGGCCAGCTGCCATTGGCCGCGCGCGCCACCCCAAACCCATCCAGTGCAGCCCGTGTTGCTGCATCGCCGATGCAATGCACGTGGATCTGAAACCGCGCCGCATCCAGCGCGGTGAAGAAATCCCAGATCTGGTCCGGCGTGAACATCAGGGGCGCATTGCCGCCTTTTGCGTCAGCATAGGGGGCAATCGTGGCCGCTGTGCGGTTTTCAAAGCCGCCATCCAGAAAGAACTTGGCCGAATGCAGGTGAAAATCCTGGGTCTGGCAGGCGTCGCGCCAGGCGATCAGTCTGGCCAACGCGCTGTCCACGGTTTCAGCCGGGCTGACATGCATGGCGCCTGCCACCCGCAAACCAAGCACCCCCTGCGCCGCCGCATCGGCATAAGTCTGGCGGTGGTAGTCCAGAATTTGCGCATCCAGAACCCCGGTGATGCCGTGCCGGTTGGCATGGGCCTGCCCGGCCAACAGCCCTTGTTTCAGTGTCGCTTCGGATGTCTGCGGCAGGCGTTTTACCGCCCAGGCGATTGCGTCTTCGTGCAGTATTCCGGTCGCATGGCCCGACGCATCGCGGACGAAATGGCCGTTCTGCGGGTCTGGCGTGTGATCATCGATCCCGGCCATATCGATGGCGGCCGAATTCAGGCAGGCGTTGTGGAAATTACCGTCAAAGATCAGGCAGGGCCGGTCGGGGACGACGGCATCCAGAACCGCCTTCGTTAGGTTTTGGTCGCCAAAGAACCCGCATTGCCAGCCCGCGCCCCAGACCATTGGGCCGGTCCAGCCAGCAGCATGGCTGGCCATGACGGCCTTAATCTCGGCCAGCGAGGTGCATTCATACAGCTGCGCGGTTTCCAACAGATCAACCCCGCCATTTAGCAGATGAATATGCGCGTCCTGAAAGCCGGGCAGCACTAGCCGCCCGCCCGCATCGATGCTAGTTTCTGCATCCGGAGCCGCGCCATCACCCAAAGCCAAAATCAGCCCATCCCGCATATGCAGCCACGCCGCGCGCGGGCGGCTTTGGTCCATGGTGTGGATATTGGCGTTGTAGATCACTGTGTCATGGGCCAAGGCGCAGTGCCTCTAGTGGTGCCCAATCGGGGGCCGGGATAACCTGGGCCACCTGTTCAACATCACGGGTCCA
>JANOMH010000201.1:0-1520 GCA_031420215.1 Rhodobacterales bacterium
CAATCAGGCTGTTGGCCATGTATTCGCCAAAGTTGTTGTCGTAAAACAGGCTTTGGTAGTGTTTCAGCGTCGGTGTGAAATCGAAAAACACCACGACCCCGGCCCAATCGCCGACCTCGGGGATGTTGAATGCCTCGAGCAAATCCTTGAACGATGAGACGAACATCACAAAGATCGGCAGCAGCGTCCAGATCAGGTAAATGATCAGGAAAATGATCGAAAATACCTTGAACGCTACGGCCAACGGCGATTTGTACTGAACCACATCCCGCGATGCCATGATTTACACCCTTTCCGATTTCGGTTTTTCAAAGAGGCGCACCAACAGTTTGCCAAGGATGATCGTGACAATCAGCAAAGTCAGCGCAATCGCCGCCCCACGCCCCAGCTTGAAGAACTTGAACGCCACTTCGAACAGATAGATCGGCAGGATCTTGGTCGAATCCGCAGGCCCGCCGCCGGTCAGCACCAGTGCCGCGTCGATAAAGCGGAAGTTGTCCATAAAGCGCAGCATGATCGCAATCAGCAGCACCGGGTACAGGTTCGGCAATGTGATGGCGAAAAAGTTGCGCAGGGGCGAGGCGCCATCGACCATGTTCGCCTCAAGCTGATCCTGCGGCACTCGTTTCAACCCGGCCAAAGCGATCAGCGTGATCAACGGCGTCCACTGCCAGACATCGACCATTACAATTGCCAGCATGGCGGTATCGGTGCTGGACAGGATCGACCCGCCGCCCAGCAACCCAAGGCTTTGAAACAACCAATGATACCAGCCAAAAGTGCCGTTGTACAAAAACAGCCAGACCAGACCGGCGACGGCAGGGGCCATCATCATCGGCATCAGCAGGGCGGTGACCAGAAACTTTTCCCAGCGCGCGCCGTTGACGATCACCGCCAGCAGCAGGCCGATACTTAGTTGCAGCGTCAGGCACATCGCGCTGTATTGCGCCAGCAGAACCCAACCCTCCAGAAACCGCTCATCGCTGAACAGCCGGATATAATTTTTGAAGCCGACCCATTCGCCTGCGCCGACGCCGACATCCTGCAGGGACATCACGATCAGCCAGACAAACGGATACAGCGAAATGAACGCCAGCACCGCAATCGCCGGGGCCATAAGGTACAGATAATACCGCCGCGGTGCCGCAGCATTCAACCGGGTGGGCAGCGGCAATGCCGCAGATACCGGTTGTGCCTCAATGTCGGACGACACGCCCCGGGCGCGAAACAATGTGGCCCCCGGCGCAACGCCAACGTCTGTCACTCCACTGGTCATCGCAGGCGGTCTCCTGTCGCGGTTTAGGGTCGTCGAAATTTGCAGGAAATGGCGTGGCACCCCGGACAATAGTCCGCAGTGCCACGCCGCGTTGCAGGATCAGGCGTCGTTCAGACTATCCAGCAAACCTTGCAGGCTGCTGGCCGTCTCTGCCGGAGTCTGGGCATTCGACAGCATCTTTTGCGTTTCCGAGGCGATGATCGAGTGATATTCATTCGCCTCGGGGATTTTCGGGCCCAGCACG
>JANOMH010000202.1:0-8166 GCA_031420215.1 Rhodobacterales bacterium
GGCTTTTGTCGCGGCCGATGTGCCCTGTGGCTTGGCCGTCCACACGATTTCAACATCGCTGCCCGATGGGGCTTGGACCGCGCTTTTGTGTCAAATTCAAGCAACAATTCTCCCACGCCGTCTGGTGTTTAAGGCAGACACCGGGGAGGTGCTGGAACTTGTGGTGGCTGATCGCCGGGTTTGTAGTATCGCGGCTATCGATGGACCGTGGGCGCGCAATCAGCAGGGCGCGATCATCGGGCAACTTCTGACCGAGCCGACCGAGGGCGATATCGCCGTGGTCCAGAAACTGCTTCTTGCCTTTTGCACGGGTCGCAACACTCTGACGGTAAGTTCCCAGCTTTGTGCCAACTCTGGCCAGACCGGCACATCGGGCATTTCAGTCAAAGTCCTGCGCCAGTTCATGACAGCGGCGGCCACCCGGGTCGATGCTGTGGTGCCGATATCAGTAATCGAACAATTCCTTGCCCGCCTAGGACCAGTTCCCACCGGCTTTTTGCTGATCGAAAGTGGCGTGGTGGTCCAAAGCGATGGCAATGTCAGCCAGCTTGTGTCCCTGAACATGATTTTCAAGTCGATCAATCAGGGCTCAGGCGATCAGCATTCTGACACTACACCGGTCCAACTTATCATTCTGTCAAATGAAATCGTACCGCCGCATGGCATTGGCAATGGGCAGGCCATCCTGATCGCCAATGCGGGTAGGCAGCAACTTCTGATCTGGCTGAACCCCAGGGAACTTGTGACAGTGTCTGAAATGTGGGTGTCTTGCAGGAGTTAAAGCAATTTGCGTTCAATATCAGCACCGGACCGGAATGAAACCCAGACAAGTCCGATGGAACAAGGGGTCGCGCACAAGTCGTCGTTAAGCCTGCCAAGGGCAAAGGTGAAGGCGAACGAAGCCCCCATTCACTGGATGACTTGTCTTATCGCAGCACTTGGGTGATCCTGCAGAACAGTTAGCACCCGTTTCCGCAAGCGCTGACACAGTCATCGCAGGTTCCAGAAAGCCAACCGCCGTCGACCCAATTCCGCTATCATCTGAAAAGGACCGCACCCTATGAAAGTCGCGTTTATCGGCCTAGGCAAAATGGGCGCACCGATGGCGCTTAATCTGGTGGCGGCCGGGTTTGAGGTAGTCGGCTTTGACCCCGCGGCCGACGCCCCCGATGGTATCGGGATGGCCGCCAGCGCCGGCGACGCTGCATATGATGCGGATGCGGTCATCACCATGTTGCCAAATGGTTCATCACTGCGGGCCGTCGCGGCGCAGATCCGTTCGGTCACAGTCCGCGGTGCGTTGCATCTGGACTGTTCGACCGTTGATGTTGAAAGCGCAAAGGCGGTGGCGGAACTGGCCAAGGTGACGGGGATGCAGGTTGTTGATGCGCCAGCCAGCGGCGGGGTCGAGGATGCGATAAATGCAACCTTGACCTTTATGGCCGGTGGCACGGCGGCAGCATTTGCCCTGGCCCAGCCGTTTTTCGAGGCGATGGGCAAATCCGCGATTCATTGCGGCGAGGCTGGCGCCGGTCAGACCGCAAACGCGGCCGGTTAGTTGAGGTTACGCACGCGCAACCGACCCAATAGCGACAGGGCTGACGATGCCTCAATGCCGCGAAATCCATCGATCATCCGCTAGATGACGCTGCCAGTCTGCCATCCGTAGGATTGGTGATTGTTGTTTCCTGCCGCAGGTTCAGCGCAGGCCATAACAAGGATCACCGCCATGACCAGCATTCTGCCGCCCCCAGTGCGCCGATTTTTCCCCCTGACCGCATTCACCTCATTTGCCTTGGTTTGTGTCGTGACCGGCTATCCTGCGATTGCTGGGGATCCGCCTCAACCGACGCAGGTGCCATTCGATCCTGCCAACTTTGTTGACCCAGTGCTCAGCACCAACCCCTATCACCCGACCCGTCCGGGCACTCAATGGATCAGAGCGGGCACCACCGAGGTCGGCTCGCGCAAGGTGCCGCATATGGTGATCAGCACGATGACCGATGTGGTCCGGACTATTGACGGGGTGCTGGCAGTGGCGATGCTGGACCAGTCCACCGATTCGGCCGAGATTTCACAAGTCGGGTTCGACTATCTGGCGCTCGACAAGGATGGCAACGTCTGGATCATGGGCGGCTATACCGAAGAGTTCGAAGGCGGTGTTTTCACCAATGTGGAAGCCGCGTTTCTGGGAACTGAAACCGGCGGCAGCCCCGGTATCCTGATGCCTGCTGCTGTGACGATGGACACGCCGCGCTGGTATATCGGCACCCCCGGCCCCGAAGAATCCCCGTCAGTTGCCGAACCGGTCGAGGTGGGGATCACCACGATTGTGCCGTTTGGCACCTATGAAAATGTTCTGGCGGTGCGCGAAGGGTCGATTGGCGAGATTGACAACGAGGTGAAATTCTACGCCCCCGGCGTCGGGGTGATCCTGAACGAGCCGCATCTGGCCAGTATCCATCAGGACAGTTTCGAGCTGGTCAATATCGTCGAGCTGACCCCCGAGGGGCTGGCCGAGGCCAGTCAGGTGGTGCTGGACCTTGAAGCCCACGCCCGCGAGGTTGCGCCCGAGGTTTACGCCAATGCCCCGGTGGCCGAAAGGTTGCTGCCATGACCCCGCTGGTCCGGTTGAATGGTGTTAGCAAAGGCTTTGTTGACGCCAGCGGCACCGTGGCGGTGTTGCAGGATGTGGATTTTACGATCAACCCGGGGCAAAAGGCTAGTCTGGTTGGCGTATCCGGCAGCGGCAAATCCACCATATTGTCCCTGATTGCCGGGCTGTTGCGGCCTGATACGGGCACGGTCGAGCTTGACGGCGTGGCGCTGGCCGGGCTGGATGACGATGCCATGGCGCGGCTGCGGTCGCGGCGGATTGGCATTGCCTTGCAGTCCGAAAACCTTATCCCGTTCATGACGGCGCAGGAAAATGTCGAACTGGCGCAAAGCTTTGGCCCCGGCAAACCCTGTGCTCGGCAGGCCCGAAATCTGCTCGACCGGATGGGAGTCGCACATCGGGCTGCACATTTGCCGCGTCAGATGTCCGGCGGAGAGGCGCAGCGCGTGTCGCTGGCTGTCGCACTGGCCAACGCGCCCGCGCTGTTGTTGGCTGACGAGATGGTGGCCCAGCTGGACAGTGACACTGCCGCCGCCGTAGTCGGCGATGTGTTCGCCAGCGATATGGCCGTGCTGTTCGTGACCCACGACCCGGCATTGGCTGCCCGCGCCGATCTGCGGTTGGGATTGCAGGACAAATCCGTGGTGCATCTGTGACCGCCGCCAATGCGATCGAGGTCCGCAATCTTGTGGTCCGGCATGCCACTGCGTCCGGCCCGCTGACCGCGTTGGACTGCCCCGTTCTGGTCCTGCCTGCCCGATCCAGCACTGCCGTGATCGGCCCCAGCGGCTGTGGCAAATCCACCCTGCTGTGCATGCTGGCCGGACTGGCCTTGCCCGCGCAGGGGGCGGTGTTTATCGGCGCGACTGAACTGACCGCGCTTTCCGAAGCCCGCCGCGTGGCGTTTCGCAAGGCCAGGATTGGGGTAGTCTATCAGGCCGACAATCTGTTTCCATTCCTGACCGTGGCGCAGAATATCCGTCTGCAACTGGCCCTGTGTGCTGATACTACACAAGCTGCAGAGCGGACCATGGCCCTGCTCGACCAACTTGGGCTGACCGCCCTTGCCGATCGTTTGCCGGACCAATTGTCCGGCGGTCAACGCAGCCGGGTGGCCGTGGCCCGCGCAATCGTGCATCGCCCGACCGTGATTTTGGCCGATGAGCCGACCGGGGCGCTGGACCAGGCCAATGCTGACGGCGTGGTGCAGTTGTTGCTGACCGCGCAGCAGACTCTGGGCGCGACGCTGGTCATCGTGACGCATGATGCCGGGATTGCGGCGCGGATGGGCCGGCAGGTCGCATTGTGGCAAGGCCGGATTGCCGCCGACAGTGGGGTGCATCATGCGCGTTAGGTTTGTCATCGCGGACTTGATCCGCAATCCGCGCCGCACCGTCTGGACCACGGTCGGGGTCACACTGGGCGTCGGGTTCTTTTGCGCCATGCTATTCTTTATCGACGGGCTGTCCGCCTCGATGACGCAACGCGCTGCGGCCCCGCTGGCCATCGACATGCAGCGGGTATTGACCGATCCGGTAGCGGCAGACCTGCGCCTGCGCTTGTCAGTTTCCCCATCGGGTCCGGCGGTCCCCGGCGATCAGGTCATCGTCACGTTGGAATTGACGAACAATGGGTCCACCCCCGCCAACGAGGTGGTGGTCCGATCTGCCCCCGGCGCTGGGCTGACGTTCGTGCCGGGGTCGGCGGTTGTAGATGCTCTGAAAGCCGGGTCCACCGACAATCCCTTTGCCAGCGGCTTGGCGCAGACCGGGCTGAATATCGGCACGGTCCCGCCCGGTGGATCGGTCAGCATGGCCTATGCCGCAGTCGTCGAAACGGCTGGTGATATCGCTGCGAGCACTGTCACTGCCACCTTTTCGACGCGCGAAGCCGTGTTGCCGATTGCTGCCAATGCAGATGAACCCCTCAGCCTGTCCGACCTCGTGACCCAGATCAGGGCAATTGACGGGATTGCCTTTGCCACTCCGTTGTCATTTGTCGATCTGGCGCCGGGCGCGCTGACCACCGGCCCGGCCCGGCTGTTCGGGTTCGATGCAGACACTATTGCGCATGATCCGACCATCCGGATCGTTCAAGGGATGCATTCCCCCGGTGCCGCGCTGATCAGCACCGAGGCTGCACGCAGCTTGGCCCTGGGAGTCGGCGATACCACAACGGTTGGACTGCCTGATGGCAGTCGCCTAACTGTGCAGGTCAGCGGCATAGTCGACCTGAGCCGGGCGCGGGCGCTGTTTTCCAGCAGGCGGGGGGCCAATCTGGAAGAATTCATCTATATCCCGAACACCGTGATCCTGAATGCAGCGCAGTTTGCAGACATTGTTATCCCCGCGTTTTCCCGCGCCGCGACCAATCGGGGTGAACGGATCAAAGCCCCGCCCGTGCGCGAGGTTGATATCGGCGTGGACCGGGCCCTGCTGGATGCTGAACCGGGTGTTGCACTGGAACAGACCCAGCGGATCGCGGCGCAGGTTGCAGCACTTGCTGGCGGGCAGGATTTCATCCTCGACAATATCTCAAACACGCTGGCCGTGGCGCGGGACGATGCGGGCGTGGCCAAGCGGATGTTCATCTTTCTGGGCCTGCCGGGGGCGATGCTGGCCGCGATGCTGGCGGCCTATGCCGGGGTGGTTCTGGGCAGCACCCAGCGCCGCGAACGCGCGATCCTGCGGATCAGAGGGGCCAGCCGGCGTGACCTGCTGGCGATGCTGGCGCTGCGGGTGGGCTGCATCACCGGAGTCGGCGCGCTGGCCGGTGTCGGCATGGGCTATGCAACCGCAGCGCTAGCGATTGGACAGGCCACGCTGCTGCGGGCTTCTGCCGGCACCCTGACCCTGTCAGGTGCAACCGGCGCGCTGATGGGGTTGGGTGCAACCGGGGCGGCGCTGTACCTGACCGGGCGGCGGTCGATCAACCGCGAGATCAACGAAGACCGCGCCCAACTGTGGCACCGCCCCCCGGCGTGGCGGCGCTATGGGTTCGATCTGGCGGGTATCGCGGCGCTGCTGCTGGCTACCGGGATGGTGCTGGCCACATCCGGGTTCGAAGGGGTGCCGGGATCGGTTTATGTCGGCCGGGCGGTGCATTTGCCGCTTGGCCTGTTGGTGCTGCCGATCGGGGCCTGGGTCGCGGGCAGTTTTCTGGGCGGACGGATTTTTGCACAGGGATTGGGGCGGCCCCATGCCATCAATCCTGACAACGCCTTTGGCCTGCTTTACCGGACCAGCATTACCCAGCGGGCCTGGCCGCTGGCCGAAGCGGCAATCATTCTGGGCCTGATCGTGGCTTTGGGCACCAGCCTTGCGGTGTTTGCGGCGTCCTATGATGGGGCCAAGGCGGCGGATGCCCGCTATGTGGTCGGGTCCGATCTGCGGATTTCGCCGGATCCGGCAGGTGGGCAAATGGTCGGGATTGACGCAAGTCAGGGCTTTGCCGTGGCGGGCGTCAGGGCCGTAATGCCGGTGGTTTACGGGGCGCATAATGTGATCCTGCGCTCTGACCGGACCTCTGATATTGCCAATCTGGCCGCCCTTGATCCGCTGGCTTTCGGACAGATCGCACCGCTGGATGACGCCCATTTCCCGGGCGGATCGGCGTCGACCTTGCTGCAGGAACTTGCCAATGACCCGGATGCAATCCTGCTCAGCACCGATATGTCGCAATTTCTGCGGGCCCCTGTCGGCACCAGATTGCGGGTGCTGCTGGCCCGTGGCACACCCGATCAGACCGAGGTCGAGATGCGTATCATCGGCCTGTTTGACCGGCTTGCGGGCTTTCCCGACGGGGCTGACGCGCTGATCAACCTGTCGCGGCACCTGACGGCAATTCCGGCAACACAGCCAGCCTTCTTTCTGGCGCGAACGACAGACCAGACTGATGCCACGCTGGCACAGGTCACCGCCGCGCTGCATGCGGGGGCCGGGGAGGCCATCCAGATCGACACGCGGCAGACCGCATTGGCCAA
Organism: Rhodobacterales bacterium; assembly: GCA_031420215.1. Taxonomy (GTDB): domain Bacteria; phylum Pseudomonadota; class Alphaproteobacteria; order Rhodobacterales; family Rhodobacteraceae; genus JANOMH01. Next base: position 6,600 of record JANOMH010000202.1, read on the forward strand.
GGATCAATCCAGTCTGGCCGCGCTGAATATCGACGGATTGCTGCGGCTTGATCAGGGCTATGCGCTGGCGATGGGGGCGGTGACCGTGGCGCTGTTCGTCTTCGGCCTGCTGCTGCAGCGCCGCCGCGAATATGTGACACTGCGGGCGCTTGGCATGCAACCGGCGGCGATCCGGGCCCTGATCGGCGCCGAGGCGGGCACCGCCGCCATTGCCGGATGTGCGATTGGCATTCCGGTTGGTCTGGTCATGGCTTATTACCTGATCAATGTGCTGCGCCCGTTGTTCGTGCTGAACCCGCCCTATCTTGTGGCTCCGGGACCATTGGCGTTGGTATTGGCCAGCGTGCTGGTCGCTGCGGCAGGTGCGGCCTGGGCCGCCTCGGCCCTGGTCAACCGGCTTGATGCCACTGAACTGTTGCGCGACGACTAAGGCGGCAGGGTCACGCCGCATTATTGAACGCTTGCCGTGCGCGACGCCAGCGATCCCAAGTTCAAGGACCATGCAATCTACGAACACGGCTTGCCCTTCAACGAGAGCCCCACCGATGACGAAGCACGCAGCGTCGACACCCTGCGCATCTGGTCAGCACGGCGCGATCTGGACAAGTGGACCGCCCTGCAGGGCTGAACTGGTAAAGGAGAGAGCAATGATCACAATGGAACACGACAATGGCAGCATCTGGCAACCTGCAACGAAGAAGGTCAACGGTGTGACCTGTTTCGTGCTCAGCAACAAGAATCCGCTGAACCACGTCGATCAGGTAGACGGCACACCTGAACGCGGCAACGAAGAGCGATTCCACATCCACTGCCCTGATGAACGTAGCGTCCTCAACGGGTTGCAGTCAGGCCTTTCGATAAGGATGACCGGAACTGGCGACAACGGGAGCTCGCAAAACAATCTTTTTGTGGGCGAGCAAATTCTGTTTGACGGAGTTCAGATGGTGAAAGCTGTGCGGTGAATCCGCGATCAGCAAGGTCTTCCGCAATGCGGTTCTGGCGCTGGCACAAAAACACGCCTTCGCCCGCCCACTTGTCAATTCGGGCAGGCTGTCAGTGCCCTGCACCTATGACGGACCGCCGTTGAATGGCCCGGATGCGCTGGACGGCCCCTGCGGGTCGCAGCCCGGCACAACTTGCCCGGACGCGCCACTTGACCAAGGCCGAAAGCGACGCTTTCAACGCGCGCCTGGTCGTGACGCTATGCAATCATATCGGCGACCGGGCCGTGCTGCGCGCAGCACTTGAGGCCGCTCAATGACCAAGGTGGATCAGGGCCTGCACTTTGTCTGTCGCCGGGGTGATATTGCCATACGGCTTGTCCAGCGCCTATGGATACGAGGCTTTGGAGTGACAAGCGTTCATCGCCAAATGCGCGGCGAGCCCAGGCATTGCGGCAAGGCGGTCAAATTCGGCTTGGGTCAGGGACAACGTTTCCTCAGGCGGTTTTCACGCCGAGCAGGCGCATGGCATTGTCTTTCAGGATCAGCGGGCGGACCTCGTCCCTGAACGGGGCTTTCTCAAACGCATCCAGCCATTTTTCCGGCGCAATCATCGGCCAGTCCGA
>JANOMH010000203.1:0-5221 GCA_031420215.1 Rhodobacterales bacterium
AATGACCTTGCCCTGAAAGAGGCCGAGTTTGACCGCACCACCAGAGAAGCCGAGTTGTCGGTCCGCTTTGGCGGCGAGTTTACCGAGGTGGTCCGCGACCGGGCGGGTTCCATTATCGAAGGCAACGCCACCACAGTCAAACGCCAGCGCGACGTCTGGACCTTTGCCCGCACCATGGGCAGCGCCGACCCGAACTGGATTCTTGTTGCCACCAGCGAATGAAGGTGGCCGCACTATGGCCCCTTGCATTCGTCGCCGGGGCCGCAATGGCTGAGCCGAGCTATACCGTTCTGGATTTTGGCCAGCTGTCCGGTTGGGCCAGCGACGACCACGCCGCCGCTTTGGCGGTATTCCGCAATACCTGTGGCGACTTGGCCGACCGGGACTGGACCAATCTTTGCGCTTTTGCCGCCACCAACCCCGAACCCCGTGCATTCTTTGAACTGCTGTTCCGGCCCGTCCTGATCGAGGACGGCACGCCCATGCTGTTCACCGGCTATTACGAGCCGGAACTGCGCGGCGCGCTTACCCCCGACGCCCTGTATCGCTATCCGATCTACGCCTTGCCCCCCGGATTGCCCCAAGACCAGCCATGGTTGACACGGCAACAGATCGAAGAAACCGGCGCCTTGCTTGGCCAAGACCTCGAAATTGCTTGGCTGACCGACCCGGTCGAAGTGTTTTTCCTGCAAGTCCAAGGGTCTGGCCGGATCAGGCTGCCCGGTGGCCGGGTGATCCGGGTCGGCTATGCGGGCAAGAATGGCCATGACTATTCGTCCATTGGGGCAGAACTTGTCGCGCGGGGGCTATTTAGCCCCGATCAGGTCTCGGCGGACACCATCCGCAACTGGGTCCGCGCCAACCCCGATCAGGGGGCCGCATTGCTTTGGACTAACGCTTCTTACGTGTTCTTCCGCGAAGTGTCCGAAGTGCCCGCCGATCAGGGCCCGCTTGGCGCGATGAATCGCTCAGTCACACCCCTGCGCAGTATTGCAGTGGACCCGTCGCTTGTGCCATTGGGAGCGCCGGTCTGGATCGAAAAAACAGGGGATGACCCGATGCACCGCCTGATGATTGCGCAGGATACTGGCTCGGCCATCAAAGGCGCGCAGCGGGCTGATATCTTTTTCGGCACCGGGGCCGATGCGGGGCGGCAGGCCGGCAATATCCGCGACACCGGCCGTATGGTCGTGCTCTTGCCGATCCAACGGGCCTATGACCTGTTGACGGTCACCCTGGCCGCATCGCACCCATGAGGCGGTCAAGGCATTTGTCCGCCGAGGAACGCGCCCTGTGGGAACTCGTCACCCGACGCGACAAACCCGCCCGGCCCGCACCCGACATCCGCAGTCCGGTCGAAACAGCGCTGCCTAAACCCGCAGTCGTGATCGTCCTCCGCGATCCGATCCGCCCGTTTCAGATCGGGCAAGTGGTCAGCCACACCAGCCGGAACGACCTTTTGCCCGGCCTGACCGAACGTCTGGCCCGCGCCCCGGTGCAGATGGACAGCAAAGCCTATGTCAAACTGAAACGCGGCAAGCTGGTGCCCGAGGGGCGGATCGACCTGCATGGCATGACCCTCGCGCAAGCGCACCCCAGCCTGATCGGGTTTATTCTGTCCGCCCATGCCGCCGGAAAACGATTGGTCCTCGTGATCACCGGCAAAGGCAAAATCCGCGATGATTTCGCCCCGATGCCCGCGCGTCAGGGCATCCTGCGCCATCAGGTCCCGCAATGGCTGGCGATGCCCCCGCTAGGCCCGCTGGTGATGCAAATCGCCCCGGCCCATATAAGTCATGGCGGCGAAGGGGCGTATTATGTCTATCTGCGCAAAAGCCGATGAAGCAGTGACCTGAACCTTCTGCCCATTTCTTTGGGTCTTAAATATCCCCGCCGGAGGCTCCGACCTCGCCTTTACAGCACATAGCGCGATAGGTCGGTTGACCGGCTGAGTTCCCCCAAATGCGTCTCTACAAAGGCGGAATTGACCACTACCACATCACCGGTCCGCTCGGGCGCATTAAACGACAGGTCCTCAAATACGCGCTCCATCACCGTATAAAGCCGCCGCGCACCGATGTTTTCAACCGAACGGTTCACTTCGGCGGCGATATGGGCCAGGGCGGCAATCCCGTCGGGGGTAAACGAAACGGCCACCTCCTCGGTCGCCATCAGCGCGGTGTATTGCAACGTCAGCGCATTGTCCGTCTCGGTCAGAATCCGCACGAAATCGGTTTCGGTCAGGGCCTTCAACTCCACCCTGATCGGCAACCGGCCCTGCAATTCGGGCAACAGGTCAGACGGTTTGGCGATGTGAAACGCACCCGATGCGATGAACAGAATATGGTCGGTGCGGACCGGCCCGTGTTTGGTGCTAACTGTGGTCCCTTCGATCAGCGGCAACAGATCGCGCTGCACGCCTTCACGGCTGACATCGGCCCCGCGGGCCTCTGACCGGGCACAGACCTTGTCAATCTCGTCAATAAACACGATCCCGCTTTGCTCGACCGCATCCAGCGCGGCTTTAACCACGGTTTCATCGTCCAGCAGCTTGTCGGCCTCTTCGGAAATCAGCAAATCATAACTCTCCGCCACCCGCAGCTTTTTGCGGGTCTTGCGGCCACCAAAGGCCTTGCCGAACAAATCACCCAGATTCATCCCGCCAGGCATCATCCCCGGCTGGCCGGGCACTTCGAAACTGGCCATTGGATTGCTGGTATCAGCAACTTCCAATTCAATCAGCGTATCATCCAGCTCGCCGGTTTTCAGCTTTTTGCGAAACATCTCGCGCGTCGCCTCACGCGCATCGACACCAGCAATGGCGGTAATCACCCGGTCCTCAGCCGATTTCTGCGCCCGGGCTTTGACATCCTCGCGCATTTGCTCGCGGGTTTGGGTGACGGCGATATCCATCAGATCACGGATGATCTGATCCACATCGCGGCCGACATAGCCGACTTCGGTAAATTTCGTCGCCTCAACCTTGAGGAACGGGGCGCGGGCCAGCTTGGCCAATCGGCGGCTGATTTCGGTCTTGCCCACGCCGGTCGGGCCGATCATCAGGATATTCTTGGGATAAACCTCATCGCGCAAATCATCCGCCAACCGGGCCCGACGCCAGCGGTTGCGCAGGGCCACGGCCACGGCGCGCTTGGCGTCCTTTTGCCCAATAATGTAGCGGTCTAGTTCCGAGACGATCTCTCGCGGGGTCAGGTCGGTCATATCAAACCTATTCAGACAGAGGGGGGTAGGTAGCGGCGCAGACCGGCCAAGGGCAACATGCGTAGGATGATCGCCCGGATCTTCTCCCATAGCGACCCCAGCAACAGCATCGACACGCCCAGCGCAAAGATCAGCCAGGCGATCCCATCGCTGTTGAAGGTCGTGACCGACAGGGCCACGATGTAACCGATGGCGGCCAACAGGAATGACCGGCGGTCGATGACAATCGCCACGATGGCAATCATCGCCAGAAACCCCAGCAAAATCCCGTTCGCGCCGACAATGCCCGACGACAGCAGCGACAGGGCGACAGTGTTCACAATCGCCGGGGCGGCCACGACATGCAGCCAGAACCCTTGGGCCGATCTGCGGGTGACGCGATGCGGGTCGCTGCCGTCAAACATCATGGCCAGCGCGAACACGGCTATGCCCAGCGCGAGGGTGATCCAGGCAAAGCCACCTTTGCCGGAAAACACGAAGACATCCGAAAAACTCTGCGGCGGCGTGCCCGAACCTGTCGATACTGCCAAAAGCGAGACGCCGAACAGGCCAAGCGCAATTAACGCCATCGCAAAGGGCACCCTGAACCGGACCCAGAATAGCAGCACCGCCAGCACAGATAGAACGCCGGGAAACACCAGCGAACTGAAATCTTGCCGTGCGACCATGAACACCTGCGCAAACCACTGGGTCAGCCCGAAAACCGCATTGGCGGCAAACAGGATTGACAGCATGATCGCCGGGCCAACCATCCGCCGCCGTCGGATGAAATATTCGGCCAACAGCCAAAGCAGCGCAGCGCTGACCAGAGTTTGACCTGCAATAAGTGTGTGAAAAGTTTCCAACGATCCCAAGACCATCGCGCTCATCAGCCCGACCCAGCCGGTGGAAATGATCCCCAGCCCGACCATGATGAAAATCTCGTTAAAACCACGGAACAACTCGAACGGTTCATCGCCAGCCGCTAAATCCTCGCGGGCACCTTGCCTGCTATGGGCCAAGGCGGTCAGGCTAGCCGCCTGCGCCTCGGTCAATATCCCGGCCCCGATCCCGGCTTTCAGGTCTGCGGCGTCAATCATTGCGGCAAGCTTTCCACGGTCAGATTACCATTGGTATACACGCAAATATCCGCCGCAATCGCCATCGCCTTGCGGGCAATGCCTTCTGCATTCAGATCGCTGTCCATCAGGGCCCGGGCCGCAGCCAGCGCATAATTACCACCCGACCCAATGGCAGTGACATCATGTTCGGGCTCCAGCACATCTCCAGCGCCAGTAATCACCAGCAAGGTCGTGCCATCCGACACAATCAACATCGCCTCCAGCTTTTGCAGATATTTGTCGGTGCGCCAGTCCTTGGCTAACTCAACGCTGGCCCGCGCCAACTGCCCCGGCGTCGCCTCAAGCTTTTTCTCCAGCCGTTCCAACAGGGTAAACGCATCGGCGGTCGACCCGGCAAATCCGGCAATCACGTCAAACCCACCCGGCGACAGGCGGCGGACTTTGCGGGCGGTGCCCTTGATCACGGTCTGGCCCAGACTGACCTGCCCATCGCCCGCAATCACCACGCGGCCCCCTTTGCGGACGCCGATGATCGTGGTGCCATGCCAGCCGGGAAATTGGTCTTTGCTCATCACGCGCCCTCTTGCTGCAGCCTATATGGAAGGGGCATGCGCCCCGCGCAAGGCAGACATGAAAAGGGCGCCCGTCAGGCGCCCAGGTTCACAGGATGTGACAGGGGTCAGATCGACCCCAGAATCCAGCTTTGCAATGCTGCTTTCGGTGCAGCACCGGCGCGGTTCGATACCACTTCGCCATTCTTGAACACGAACAGGGCAGGGATGCCGCGCACGCCCATTTGTGCGGGCGAGTTTGGGTTTTCGTCAACGTTGACCTTGACCACCTTGAATTTGCCTTCAAATTCAACGGCCAACTCCTCAAGCGAGGGGCCGATCATCTTGCACGGGCCGCACCATTCGGCCCAGAAATCCACGACGACG
>JANOMH010000204.1:0-2110 GCA_031420215.1 Rhodobacterales bacterium
CAATGCGCCAGCGCCACCGCAAGGTAAGTGTCGAACAACCCGACCTCAGAATACAGTTGCAGGAACGGCAGGGCGAAAATCGCCGCCGGGGCCATCCGGTTGGTCAACAGCCAGAAAAACAACTGCTTGTCACCCAAGAACCGGTAGCGCGAAAACGCATAGGCGGCAGGCAGCGCCACGGTGACCGAGATCACCGTATTCAGCGACACATAGATGATCGAGTTGATATAGCCCCAATACCAGCTTGGCGTGGTAAAGATCACGGCGTAGTTTTCCAGCGTCCAGACTTGCGGGAACAGGGTGAAACCGCCGAGGATTTCCTGCGTGGTCTTGAAGCTCATCGACAGCAGCCAATAGATCGGCAGCATCAGGAACAGGATATACAGGATCGGACTGATCGCGCGTTTCTTCATTTGGCGTCATCCTTGGTCATCAGGGTATAAAACAGCCAGGACACCAGCAGGGTGATGGCAAAGTAGATCAGCGACATTGCACCTGCTGGCCCAAGGTCGAATTGCCCAAGGGCGACTTTGACCAGATCGATGGAGAGCAGCGTGGTCGCATTGCCCGGCCCGCCCCCGGTCAGCACAAAGGGTTCGGTGTAGATGTTGAAGCTGTCCATGAACCGCAGCAGGATGGCGATGGTCAGCACCTGTTTCATCTTGGGCAGCTGGATATACCGGAACACCGACCAGTTTGACGCGCCGTCGATCTTGGCCGCCTGATAATAGGCGTCCGGGATCGACACCATGCCCGCATAGGCCAGCTGCACCACCATCGATGTCCAGTGCCAGACATCCATCGCTATGATGGTGACCCAAGCCGCCGTCGCGTTCTGGGTCATGTCATAACTGATGCCCAAGGTTTCGTTCAGGAAATAGCCCAACAGCCCGATATCGGGCAGGGTAAAGATGTTCCACATCGCGCCGACCACGTTCCACGGGATCAGCATCGGCAGGGCCATGGTGACAAGGCAGATTGACACCCAGAACCCTTGGCGCGGCATGGCCAGCGCGATGATCACGCCGAGGGGGATTTCGATGGCCAGAATGATGCCGGTGAACAGGAATTGTCGGCCAAGGGCGGCGTGGAAGCGTTCCGAATGCAGCAGTTCCTCGAACCAGCGCAGGCCGGACCAGAAGAATACGTTGTTGCCAAACGTCTCCTGCACCGAATAATTGACCACGGTCATCATCGGGATCAGGGCGTTGAAGGCCACCAGCAGCAGGACGGGCAGCACGAAGAACCATGCCTTTTGGTTGACGGTTTTCATGATTGCCCCCTGGCGGTTGAGGCAATCCGTCCATCACGGTAAAGCCGGGTCATGTCGGGCTGGAACGTCAAGCCTATGCTGTCGCCAATGTTGACTGTCCGGGCATCGACCAGCGCCTTGACGGGCAGAGTGCCCAGCATCGCCTCGACCACCGCATGCCGTCCCACATCCATGACTTTGCGGACCGTGGCGGGCAGGCCCGATTGGCCAATCGTCACGAACTCTGGCCGGATGCCGATCTGCGTCAGACCGCCATCACCCGTCGCCGCACCCTCCAGCGCGACCTGATGCCCCTGCACAAATGCCGCCCCGTCGCGCATGTCGCAGGCCAGCACATTCATCCCGGGCGAGCCGATGAAATGGCCGACAAAAGTATGCGCCGGACGTTCGAACAATTCGACCGGCGTGCCGATCTGCACCACCTCGCCATCCTGCATCACCACGACCTGATCGGCAAAGGTCAGTGCCTCGGTCTGGTCATGCGTGACATAGATCATCGTAGCGCGGACCCGCTGGTGCAGTTCCTTCAGCTTGGACCGCAGTTTCCATTTCAGATGCGGGTCGATGACGGTCAGCGGTTCGTCGAACATGATGACATTGACGTCGGAGCGCACCAGGCCGCGGCCCAGCGAAATCTTCTGCTTGCCGTCGGCGGTGAGGCCCGAGGCGCGGTTGTTCAGGGTCTTCGAGAGATCCAGCATGCCGGCGATCTCGCGAACCCTCCTGTCAACGTCCGGCTCGCCAATGCCGCGATTGCGCAGGGGGAAGGCGAGATTGTCGTAAACCGTCATGGTGTCGTAGATGACCGGGAACTGGAATACCTGGGCGATGTTGCGC
>JANOMH010000205.1:0-1752 GCA_031420215.1 Rhodobacterales bacterium
CCTGTGCGATCGGGCCACAGCCCAATACGCCAACGCGCAGCAGGCGGGGGTCTTTGGGGGGCATCAGGCGGCTCCTGCAAGGAAAGTTTGGATCGTGGGCAAGTCAGAGTTACCCTCCATCGGGCCCAGTTTTGATACCGCCAAGGCACCGGCAGCATTGGCATGGGTCAGGGCAAAGGTCAGGCCATGACCCGCCTCCATCAGCGCCACGAAAGTCGCGCAAAAACAATCGCCTGCGCCCGTGGGGTCGATGACAGTGACGGGATGGGCTGACAGCGAGATGACAGTTTCGCCCAGCGCCATGCACCCCATGTTGCCCCGTTTCAGGACGACAGCTTTGGTACCGGTCAGGCCCCGCGCCCATTGATCGAACGGTTGCCCCGGCCATAGCGCATCGGCATCGACATCGCTGGGCAGCACATATGCCGCCATGTCGATGAGCGCCCGGACCGCTTGCAAATACCCCGCATCGCGCAGCAGTTCGGTGCGGATATTGGGGTCGATGGAAATCGTCACCCCCTGCGCCCGCAGCGCCTGACACAGGGCCAAAGCCACGGCCCGCATGCCCGGATCGCCCAAAGTCGAGCCCGAGATATGCAGGCAGGTCACCCCGGCGCGCAACATCGCAGCAAATGCCTGAGGCAAATTCCCGGCAGCCGACCCTGCAATATTGAACACAAATTCCCGGCTGCCGTCGCTGTTATAGGCAACATGGGCGGTCCCGGTAGGCACCCCCGGCACCACGCGGATCAGATCATCGCGCACCCCCGCATTGCGCAACCGGTCGAGCAGAACCTGCCCAAAGGCATCGTCGCCGACCGCACCCGCAAACATCGCCCGGCCCGCAATCCGGGCAGCCTGATCAATAAAGATCCCCGGCGCACCACTGGGAAACGGGCCAATGTATGGGGCGGGGGTCAGGTGGTGCAAGTCTTTGTCAACACAGACGAATTCGACCAAGAGTTCCCCGATGGACGCAATCATGGCAGCCTGGGCATTCAGCCGCCCACCATCAGCTTGACCACCTCGTCATGGGTGGTCTCGGCAATCCGCCGTTCGCCTGCCTGCACACCCCGGCGCAGGACGACGATCCGGTCGGACACGGCAAAGATGTCTTGCAGATTATGCGAAATGAAGATCACCCCGCGCCCCTGCGCTTTCAACTGATGGATCAGCGAAATCACCTTGCGCTGTTCGGGCACACCCAAAGCAGCGGTGGGTTCATCCATGATCAGGATCTGCGCATTCCAATAGACAGCCCTGCCGATCGCCACCGCCTGCCGTTGTCCGCCCGAGAAATTGGACACCGGCGCATCCATCCGGCTGACGTGGAAATCCAGCAGGGCCATGGTGGTTTTCGCGGCCTCGGCCATCTTTTTGCGGTCCAGCACCGGGATAAACCCAAACGCCTTGCGCATCGGTTCGCGGCCCAGAAAGATATTGGCGCCGATCGACAGGTTATCGGCAAGCGCCAGATCCTGATAAATCGTCTCGATCCCCTTTTCGCGGGCCTCTTGCGGGCTGCTGAAATGCACCGGCTCGCCGCGCAGCAGGATCTCGCCGCTAGAGGGTTTATAGACCCCGGAAATCGCCTTGATCAGCGTGGTTTACCCGCGCCATTGTCGCCGGCCAAGGCAACTACTTCGCCAGCGCTGACTTTCATTGACAGGTCGGCCAATGCCTGCACCGCCCCGAAATTCTTTGACAGATTGCGGACCTCCAGCAGCACCTCACTCACTTTGCCGTCCTCCG
>JANOMH010000206.1:0-1697 GCA_031420215.1 Rhodobacterales bacterium
CGGCAGATCGGCGTAGAAGTAGTTCTTCCGGTCAAACCGCGAATATTTGTTGATCTGCGCGCCCACCGCCATCCCGGTGCGGACCGCCTGACGGACGCATTCACCGTTGAGCACCGGCAGCATCCCCGGCATCGCCGCGTCTACAAGCGAGACCTGCGCGTTGGGCTCCGCCCCGAACGTGGTCGAGGCACCGGAGAACAGCTTGGACTGGCTCGTCACTTGCGCATGAACCTCAAGGCCGATCACGACCTCCCACTCGCCAGTTGCGCCGTGGATGCGATAATTGGTTTCAGTCATTTGAACTTCTTCTTGCCCTTGGCCTTACGGAAGGCAGTTTGGCCATCTTGGTTGACGAACCATTCAATTTTGTCACCGCCACTCAAACCCATCGCTTTGACGGTCTCGCGATGGAGGTGGACCCTGCCTAACTTGTCCATCCGGGTTGTTTTCCGTAACATGCGAATTTTCATTGTGCCCTCAGAAACTCCGCTGTGGCACGCAACTCCTCTTTTAGCATTTGAGCCGAGGGGCCGTGTACATCAGCTTTTTCACAGATGTTGATAATAACATCTTTGTACTGAGGATACTTTCGAATTTCGAAAGCTGCCGCCATTTTGGATGCAATACTTCCACCTTCGTGACCCAGGTGCTCGGTAATCTCGAAGAACCGCTGGTATTCAAGATGCGATACCTCACGACGTCGCGCAATTGTGTAGAATACAGCTGACCATGCAAGCGCAGCCAAAGGGATAACAATCCCTGCCCAAGCAATCCATTCTGCGATAGTCTTCAGCTCCATCTCACCACCACCGCTCCGGTCGCGCCATAAACCCCGCTCGCGCCTCTATCGCCAGCCCTGCATTGAGCACGCCTTGCTCGTCAAACGCCTGGCCGATGATCTGCAAGCCCAGCGGCAGGCCCTGACGATTGAGCCCGGCAGGCACCGACATGGCGGGGAGCCCGGCCAGCGAGGCCGGAACCGCGAACACATCGTTCAGATACATCGCCAGCGGATCGTCGCTCTTTTCGCCAAGCCCGAACGCGGCGGTCGGCGCGGTGGGGGCGAGGATCACGTCGCAGGCCTTGAACGCCTCGGCAAAATCGCGCGCAATCAACGTGCGGACTTTCTGCGCCTGGGTGTAATAGGCATCGTAAAAGCCCGCAGAAAGCACATAGGTGCCGATCAAGATCCGGCGCTTTACCTCGGCGCCAAAGCCTGCCGCGCGGGTGGCGGCGTACATATCCTGAAGCCCAGCGCCGCCCGGCAGATCGCGCAGTCCGTAGCGCACCCCATCATAGCGGGCGAGGTTGGACGAGGCTTCGGCAGGGGCGATGATGTAATAGGCCGGCAGCGCATATTTGGTGTGCGGCAGGCTGATATCGACGATTTCCGCGCCCGCATCCCGCAGCCAGGCGATCCCCTGATCCCAGCTGGCCGCGACATCGGCGTCCATCCCGTCCATCCGGTATTCGCGCGGGATGCCGACGCGCCGCCCGCGCATATCGCCCGACAGTGCCGCTTCCCAGTTCGGCACCGGCATGTCGAGACTGGTCGAATCCTTGGGATCGAACCCGGCCATCGCCTCCAGCATGATCGCGCAGTCACGCACATCGCGCGCCATCGGCCCGGCCTGATCGAGCGAGCTGGCAAAGGCAACGATGCCCCAGCGAGAGCATCGCCCGTAAGTGGGCTTGAT
>JANOMH010000207.1:0-21381 GCA_031420215.1 Rhodobacterales bacterium
GGCAGTCTGACCACTTACAAAGATATGCTAACGCATTGACCCTGCTGGCAGATATGGGATTGTGTTACGCCTGCACCTGCACTCGTGCGGATATTCATACAGCCCTGTCCGCGCCCCAGGAAGGGGCGCCACATCTGCCGCCCGATGGTGCGGTTTACCCTGGGACCTGTCGCCATCTCTGTCTGCCTTTGAAGGGCGGTGCGGCGGCAATACGGCTGGACCTTGACCTTGCGCTGGCGACCCTCGGCCCGGTCAGTGAGTGCAGTTTCAACGAAATCGGACTCGTTGCTTTTGGACGGTACTCGCTTGATCCACAGTCATTGCGGTCCAAAGTTGGTGACGTCGTTCTGGCGCGGCGTGACATCGGGACTGCTGCCTACCATTTGTCGGTCGTGCTGGATGACGCGTTGCAAGACGTCACTCATGTCGTTCGCGGAATGGACCTGTTTGAGGCGACCCCGATCCATCACTTGCTTCAGGTATTACTTCAACTGCACACGCCAACCTATTATCATCACATACTTATCCGAGATGATCAGGGCAAGCGTCTTGCCAAACGCGACGACGCCAAATCCATCGCCAAATTCCGGGCCGAAGGGGCCACCCCTGCCGACATCCGTACCATGGTCGGCCTTTAAACCTCGGCCTCAACCCCATGTCGCACCGCCGTGTAAAAGCAACTGCGCCGACCAGTATGGCAGGCCGGGCCGGTTTGGCGGACTGTGACCAACAGGCAATCACGGTCACAGTCGATCCGCATCTCGACCAGTTCCTGCGTGTGGCCCGATGTGTCACCCTTGACCCAGAATTCCGCGCGGGAGCGTGACCAATAGGTGACGCGGCCCGTGGCCAACGTCTGCGCAACACTTTCGGCGTTCATCCAGGCAAACATCAACACCTCGCTTGTGCTTTCGTCCTGCGCAATCGCCGGGATCAGGCCATCTGCGCCGAAACGCAATGTCGCAGGGTCGAATTTCATCATGAAGTCCTTTGCATCCGGGTATCACGCGCCTATTTATGGGGTCAAAGCACAAAGGGCAAATCGCGTGTCGGCAGAGAGTGACCTGATCAAGCTGTATTCGGCCCGCATTCTGGCGCTGGCCGCCGATATGCCGCGCACTGCCCGCCTGGCTGCACCCACAGCCAGCGCCAAGCGCCGTTCGCCGCTATGTGGATCAACCGTCACTGTGGACATTGTCGTCAAAAACGGGGTCATCACGGACTATGGACAGGATGTGAAGGCCTGCGCTTTGGGTCAGGCTGCTGCGTCGCTTGTCGGGGCAAATGTCGTGGGGTTAGCGCCGGCGCAAATTCAGACCGGGCGTGATGCGCTATTCGCCATGTTGAAAGAAGGCGGCCCGGTGCCGGCAGCGCCCTTTGCCGGGTTCGAAGTTCTGGAGCCCGCGCGCGACTATAAGAATCGCCATGCGTCGATTATGCTGGCCTTTGACGCCACATTGGATGCTTTGGCGCAGGCAAGTGCCGCCAAAACTGCATGAAAAAACCGCCGCACATCCGGGGAAAGGATGGCGGCGGCAGGTAAAGCGCTCTTGTGTGGGACCCTAATCATCCGCTTGGGGCAGGCAAAGCCCCTTTGGCGATGGACTGGCAGGCAAGTCAGTCAAGGCTTGCGTCACGGGTTGGGACAAGTGACGCGGCGGATATCGGCACAAGACGCCGGGCAGATCAGAGCAGTCCTGGGCCTAATCAACTCAGGCAGGACAGTCCGATAACGAGCATGATCACAAGCGAGGCCGCACCGATTGCATCGGACATCAGGGTTTCTGCATTGCGTTCGATCAGTGAACTAAGGTCCTTGGCCATCACGTCCTCCGGTTTGTGATCATCCGTGTTGCCTCTTTGTTCTCATATCATTAACCTTGTGTAAAGAACTTTATAAGAACAAACGTGAACATTATTTTCCTACCGCAGTGACGACCCGCTAACCCACTGAAATCAAACGGATCGCTTTATCCTGCTCCATCAGCCACAGCAGCACCCGCACCGCTTGTCCGCGTGGGCTGTCCAAGGCCGGATCATCGACCAGCAGTTTGCGCGCATCGTTTTGCGCCAATGCCATCAGGCTCGCCTGACGCTCCAGATCGGCAATCCGGAACCGGGGCAGGCCGGATTGCGCCACGCCGATCACATCGCCGGCGCCGCGCATCGCCAGATCCTCTTCGGAAATGCGAAACCCATCCTCGGTTTCGCGCAAAATCTCAAGCCGCCGCCGCCCGGTTTCGCCCAAAGGCGGCTGATACATCAGCAAACAGGTCGATTGCGCCGTCCCCCGGCCGACCCGGCCCCGCAACTGATGCAATTGGGCAAGGCCAAAACTCTCGGCCCCTTCGACCACCATGATCGAGGCATTGGGCACGTTCACCCCCACCTCAATCACCGTGGTGGCGACCAGAACCTTGGTCTCACCGCGCACAAACCGGGCCATGGCGGCATCTTTTTCGGCGGGCGGCAACTGGCCATGCACCAGCCCGACCACGCCTTCGCCCAAAGCCGCGCGCAGACGTTTGAAGCGTTCCTCGGCCGCGGTCAGCATGCTGACCTCGCTTTCCTCGACCAGCGGACAGACCCAATAGGCCTGCCGCCCTTCGGCCACGGCATGACGCAGATGGTCGACGACTTCGCCCATCCGGCCCGTTGTCACCAAAGCCGTTTGCACCGGGGTTCGGCCGGGCGGCTTTTCATCCAGCACCGACACATCCATATCGCCATATTGGGCCAAAGCCAGACTGCGGGGAATCGGCGTGGCCGTCATCACCAGAACATCGGCGGCCTGCCCCTTGGCGCCGAGTTCCATCCGTTGCGCCACGCCAAAGCGGTGTTGTTCGTCGATAATGGCAAGCCGCAAGTCGTGAAACACCACGTCTTTCTGAAACACCGCATGGGTGCCGACCAGAATGTGAATGTCACCCCGCGCCAGTGCGACAAGTTTCGCCTCTCGCTCGCGCCCCTTGTCACGCCCGGTCAGAATCTGCAGCACCACGCCGGCGGCTTCGGCCAGCGGTTGCAACCCGTCCAGATGCTGGCGCGCCAGAATTTCGGTTGGGGCCATCATCACGCCCTGCCCTCCGGCCTCGACCGCGACGAGCAGCGCCAGCAACGCGACCAGCGTCTTGCCAGAGCCGACATCGCCCTGCAGCAGCCGGTTCATCCGCAAGGGCGAGGCCATGTCGGCGGATATTTCCCTGACCGCTCTGATTTGCGCGGCAGTTGGGGAATAGGGTAACGATGCCAATATCTTGGACTGCAAAGCTGATGTTCCCGTGGATACCCGCCCCTTGCCGCGCCGCGCAGTTGCACGGGCCAGAGCCAAGGTCACCTGATGGGCAAACAACTCGTCATAGGCCAGCCTTTGGCGTGCAGGGTCCGCGGGCGACAGGTCGACCGAAGCCTCCGGGCTATGGGCCTTGTGCAAAGCTGCACGCCAATCCGGCCAACCCTCGCGGTGTTTCAAGGCCGGATCGATCCATTCGGCCAGCGGTGGCGCCAACTCCAGCGCCGCCCGACTGGCCCGCCACATCAGTTTCTGTGTCACGCCTGCGGTCAGCGGATAAACTGGTTCATATCCTGGAAGCGCCTCGGCCTCGTGCAGCGGCAAGACATGGTCGGGATGGACCATCTGCGCGATTCCGTCAAAAATCTCGACTTTGCCAGAGACGATGCGGCGCTGTCCGGTCGGCAACAGCTTTTGCAGGTAGCCTGCGGGGGCATGAAAGAACACCAACTGGAAACTGGTGGCCGCGTCCTGCACGATCACCCGGTACGGTTTGCCCTTGCTGCGGGACGGCTGGTGCAGGCCGACCTCCACTTCCACTGTGGCCGTCGCGGGGGCCACAACCTCGCGGATCGAGGCACGCATCTGCCGGTCGACACCCGAGGTGGGCAAGGTGAACAACAGATCGCGAGGCCGTTCGATACCGGATTGCACCAGCAATTGCGCAGTTTTCGGGCCGACCCCGTCCAGCGCGGTCAACTCGCCGAACAGGGGCCAAAGGGTTTCTGGCCGGCCAGTCATGTTGTGCTGATCAAGGCGAGCCAGCCGTCTTCGTCAATGATTTTGACGCCCAACCGTTCGGCATCCCTGGCCTTTGAGCCTGCCCCCGGTCCTGCGACCAACAAGTCGGTCTTGGCACTGACCGATCCGGCCACTTTGGCACCCAATGCCTCTGCCCCCGCCTTGGCCTCGGCACGGGTCATTTTTTCCAGCGTTCCGGTGAACACCACAGTCAGGCCGGCGACGGGGCTGCCTTGGGTATTGGGGCGTTGCGCGTCTTGCACCTCCAGCTGGGCAATCAGCCGGTCAATCAATGCCCGCTCGCTGTCTTGCCTGAAAGCCTGCACAACCGATGTGGCGAGCACCGCACCTACGCCATCGATCGTCAGCAACTGATCCCAGGCCTCGCCTTGGCCAATCTCGGCGCTGGTCATCGCGGCCTCGAACACGGTCCAAGTGCCATAGTGACTGGCCAACAGGTTGGATGCCTGTTCGCCCACATGCCGGATACCAAGCGCAAATATCAATCTACCAAGTGATATTTTTCGTTTATCCTCAATAGCTTGAAACAGGTTCTTAATGCTTTTTTCGCCAAACCCGTCGCGATTCTGCAGCCGGGTCAGGCCCTGTTGGTCACGGGCGGCCAGGGTGAAAATATCGGCAGGCTCGCGGATTGGTAGGTCAGGGTCGGCAAAGAACATCTCGATCTGTTTGGCGCCCAGCCCTTCGATGTCAAATGCCCCACGGCTGACAAAATGTTTCAACTTTTCAACAGCCTGCGCCGGGCAAATCATCCCGCCAGTGCAGCGGCGGATCGCATCGCCGGGTTCGCGCAGTGCGGGTGATCCACATTCCGGGCAAGTGTCGGGCATTTGATAGGGCACCGATGCACCGCGCCGGGCCAGATCCACATCGCGTATTTTCGGGATCACATCCCCGGCGCGGTACACTTCGACCCAATCGCCGACGCGGATATCCCGCCCTTCGCGGATGGCAGCACCGGAATTGTCACGCCCGGCGATGTAATCTTCGTTATGCAGCGTCGCGTTCGATACCACCACTCCGCCCACGGTGACCGGGCGCAACCGGGCAACAGGCGAGAGTGCCCCGGTGCGACCGACCTGAATGTCGATGGCCAGCAGTTCAGTCCAGGCCAATTCCGCCGGAAATTTATGTGCAATCGCCCAACGCGGCGTGGTGGACCGAAAGCCCAATCTACGTTGCAAGTCGAGATCGTCAACTTTGTAGACCACGCCATCGATGTCATAGCCCAGTGTGGCGCGGTGGGTGGCGATCTGGTGATACTGGCGCAGCAGTTCAGCCGGACCTTGGCATAACACAGTCAACGGATTGGTCTGAAATCCCAGCGCCCGCAATCTGGCAATCGCGGCGGACTGGGTTTCGGCCAGAGGTTCCGAAACCTCACCCCAGGCATAGGCAAAAAATCGCAGCGGGCGCGCCCGGGTGATGGTCGCGTCCAGTTGCCGCAGCGACCCGGCGGCGGCATTGCGGGGATTGGCAAAGGTTTTGCCGCCAGCATTGGTCTGCCGTTGGTTCAAGGCGGCAAAATCGGCGTGGCTCATGTAAACTTCGCCACGTACTTCCAGAACCTGTGGCGCATCGGTCAGCCGGTGCGGAATATCGGCGATGGTCAGCGCATTGGCGGTGACATTTTCGCCCGTTTCGCCGTCACCACGGGTGGCAGCCTGAATCAAAACACCCTGCTCATAGCGCAAAGACAACGACAGCCCGTCAATCTTTGGCTCGGCGGTAAAAGCCAGTGGCGCATCGGCGGACAGGTTCAGGAACTTGCGGATACGCAGGTCAAAGTCGACGATGTCAGCGTCCTGAAATGCGTTTTCCAAACTCAGCATGCGGATAGCGTGGGCGACCTTGCCAAAACCATCCGCCAAAGGCCCACCCACCAGATCGCTGGTGCTTTGGTCCAGTTTCAACGCGGGAAAGCGGGCCTCGATCGCGCTGTTGCGCTGCTTTGCGGCGTCATAATCCGCATCGCTTAGAAAAGGCGCATCATCGCGATGATATGCGGCATTTGCCTGCCCGAGTAACACAGCAAGTCGCTGCAATTCCTGTTCGGCTTCGGCAGGCCCAAGGTCAGCTACGGCGATGCCGGCTGCCACCGATCCCTGCTCTGCTTTCTGTGCCATGCTGCCCCCCGCACCTGTTTCACCTCAAGTGATAGGGTCCGCTCCCGCCTCCGTCCAGTGCGGGCCCGACAGTTGGTTCAGAGTTTCAGGCCCCCACCGCGATCCGTTCAATATCGCGGGCCATCGGTTCGGGGTCGCGCAGCACATAGCCACGGCCCCAGACCGTTTCGATGTGGTTTTCGCCACCTGTCGCCGTGCTGAGCTTTTTGCGCAACTTGCAGATGAACACGTCGATGATTTTCAACTCGGGCTCATCCATGCCACCATATAGATGGTTCAGGAACATTTCCTTGGTCAGGGTGGTGCCCTTGCGCAAAGACAACAGTTCCAGCATCTGGTATTCCTTACCAGTCAGATGTACAGCCTGCCCGCCGACATCGACAGTTTTGGCATCCAGATTAACCGCAATCCGGCCGGTCCGGATGATCGATTGGGCATGCCCTTTGGACCGGCGGATAATCGCATGGATCCGGGCCACCAATTCCTCGCGGTGGAACGGTTTGGTCAGGTAATCATCGGCACCAAAGCCGAACCCTTTGATCTTGGATTCTGTCCCGTCATCGCCGGTCAAAATCAGGATCGGGGTATCGATCCGGCTCAGGCGCAGCTGACGCAACACCTCGTGCCCATTCATATCCGGCAAGTTCAGATCCAGCAGGATCAGATCATAATCATAGAGTTTCGCAAGATCGATCCCCTCCTCCCCCATATCCGTCGCATAGACGTTGAGGTTGGCATGAGTCAGCATCAGTTCGATGCTTCGAGACGTCGTTGGATCGTCTTCCACCAGCAGTACGCGCATCCCAAGTCTCCGTTCGCATTCAGATCGACTCATCCTAGACGCGCAATGGTTAACTACACGTTACCTATGATGCATGTTTTCATTTCGCCCTAGGGTTGTCTATACTGTTGCAATGCCGTAGCCCGCAATGCCGCTTCGCCATAGTTTTCCACGGCTGTTTCCCATGATTTGAACTCGTCTTCCGACAGCTCATAGGTCTCCAAAGCCGATTCGCGCGACATCAACCCGGCAGCCACCGCACGCACCACCGCCGCCTTGCGCGAGGCGACCCAGCGCCTGGTATCGCGCGGCGGCAAATCGGCCCGCGTCATGATTGTTCCATCTGGCAACGTCACCGAACGCGGCCCGTCAATTTTACGCAAATACATCTCTCACCCCTCTCGTGATTGCTTGCGATGGCCAATCTGTGCCGGTGGGTTTAAGGAGCAGTGAAACCAACCCTTGAGAGTATGTCGCATTTTCCTATATTGCGGCGATAACTGACGCTTTCCCCGGAAACCAAATGCCCCGCGACTCTGTTCTCAATTCGCTTGGCCTGCCCAAGCCTGTGTCTGAAACACGGGTTGTCGTGGCGATGTCGGGCGGCGTGGATTCCTCGGTCGTGGCTGCAATGCTGGCCGAAGAAGGCTATGATGTCGTCGGCGTGACGTTGCAACTTTATGACCATGGGGCGGCGCTGGCCAAAAAGGGGGCCTGCTGTGCGGGGCGTGATATTCACGATGCCCGGCGGGTCGCAGAAACCATGGGCTTTGCGCATTACGTGCTGGACTATGAAAACACCTTTCGTGCTGCGGTCATGGACGAATTTGCTGACAGCTATCTGGCAGGCGCCACCCCGGTGCCCTGCATCCGTTGCAATGAACGGGTCAAGTTCAAGGATCTGCTGGAGACCGCCCGCGATCTGGATGCCGACTGCATGGCCACCGGGCACTATATCCAGCGCAAGATGGGGCTGACCGGCCCTGAATTGCACCGTGCAGCCGATGCGGCGCGCGACCAGTCCTATTTCCTGTTTTCCACCAAACCGGACCAACTGGCCTATCTGCGTTTCCCACTGGGGCATCTGCATTCCAAGGCGGAAACCCGTGCATTGGCAACACGTTACGGCTTGCCGGTCGCTGACAAGCCAGACAGCCAAGACATCTGTTTTGTCCCCAACGGCAACTACGCCGCAGTGATCGAAAAGCTGCGTCCGGGGGCGGCTGATCCGGGCGAGATTGTTGATATCAACGGGCAGGTGCTTGGCACGCATCCGGGGGTGATCCATTACACCATCGGCCAGCGGCGCGGGCTGAATATCGGCGGGCTGGCCAACCCGCTCTATGTGGTGCGGCTGGATGTGGACGCCCGCCAGGTGATTGTCGGGCCCAAGGACATGCTGGCCACGCGACGGGTGCCGCTGCGTGAGATTAACTGGCTGGGCGACGGGCCGCTGTCGGCTGTGGCCGAACGGCACATCACCGTCAAAGTCCGCTCGACCAAACCACCGATCGATGCGATCCTGCGACCATTGTCCGAGACCGAGGCCGAGGTGGAATTGCTGGTGGCCGAAGAAGGCGTCTCGCCCGGTCAGGCTTGCGTATTCTACGCCGCCGAAGGGTCGCGCGTGCTGGGCGGCGGCTGGATCTGGCGCGGGCGGTAGGCCGCTGATCTGCTACAGGATTACCTTGAACTCGTTGAAAAACTGACATAACTTCTTGGCGCTTTGCATCAGGGATTGCGACCATGCCAAGTTGATGCCAGCCCCTCTTGGTATTTCTTTGGGTCTTAAATATCCCCGCCGGAGGCTCCTGACCCTCCGACAGGGCCAGACTTCGCCAGCGAAACCACAACCCGCGCCGCCCGCAACCCCGGCGGCTCTGCGCCCTGCCCCAGCCGTTGCATCGTCAGCGCCATCGCGGACCGCTGCGCCACGGGGTTGGCCAGTACGTCCAGCATCGCCTTTGCAATTGGCCCGGGTTGGCATTTGGCCCCGATAAACTCGGGGATCACCCGTGTGTCACTGACCAGATTGACCAGCGTTACGGTATCGACAAGCAGCATCCGGGAAATGATGACCCGGCTGGCCCAGGCCAGATCATAGGCAATCACCATCGGCGTGCCATTGGCAGCCAGTTCCAGCGATACGGTGCCGGATGCGGCCAGGGCCACATCGGCGGCCTTGAACGCGGCGCGTTTTTCGGACAGGTCGCTGGGCGCGATTAGAATCGGCGCGCCCGGCCAACCGGCGGTCATGTCGCGGACCAATCCCTCAACCGGTCCGGCACAGGGCACAACAATCCGCGCCAATGGCACTGTATCCAGCACCAGTCGCAACGCCGCGCCAAACCGATCCGCCAGACGCGACACTTCGCCCCGGCGCGATCCGGGTAGGGCGAGGATCAGCGGGGCATCACCAATATCACGGGCCTGACGAAACGCCAAAGCCCCGGCGTTAGTCGCCACCGGATCAGTCACCACCGGATGGCCGACAAAATCGCAATCCATCCCGGCGGCCTGCATATAGGGCGGCTCAAACGGAAACAGGGCCAGCACATGGTCGATATAGCGGGCCATTTTCGCCGCCCGCCCTGGACGCCAGGCCCAGACCGTGGGGGCGACATAGTGGACAGTGCGGATGTTCGACCGGGCTTTGACCAGCTTGGCCACGCGCAGACAGAAATCGGGCGCGTCGATGGTCAGCAGGATATCAGGCCCGGTGTCGATCACCGCCTGGGCCATTTCGGCGATGCGGCGTTTGAGGTGGAAATATTGCGGGATGATTTCGGCCAGACCCATCAGGCTCAACTCGGTCATATCAAACCGGCTGACCAGCCCTTCAGCCTGCATCAGCGGGCCACCAACGCCATCGAAGGTGACATTCGGGGCCAGTTCTTTCAGCCCGGCCATCACCGCCTGACCCAGCTTGTCGCCCGAGACCTCTCCGGCAATGACAAACACCTTCATGGCCGGACCCAGAGGAACAGGCCCTGCCGGTCCAACCTTGCAACAACTTGCGGCAGGTCGATCACGATGACCCCGCCGGCCTGAATAACTATCCCGGCCAGCCCTGCCTCTGCCGCCAAGCCCGCCGTCAGCGGCCCGATGACTGGCAAATCAGCCCGGCGATCCTGAGTGGGTTTTGGTGCCTTGACCAATATTCTGCCGGATTTGTCCGGCAATGCCAGAAGCCTGCTCCTTGAGATCATAAGATCCGTGCCAGAGTCTGTTTCGCGGGCAATCACAAGACCGTCCTGCACGATACAGGCCTGACCGACGTCGGCCCGACCCATCCGGGCAATCTCGGCGAACCCGACAACGGCATCTGCGATATGCCGCGGCATCGGGCGCGCACGGGTCAATACGCCCTCCGCTGGCAGAAGCCCTGACGCGATCTTGTCTGCGCCGATCACCGTAAAGCCATGGTCTTCAAATATCGCGATAATCCCCCGCAGAGTGCCATCATCACCCTTGGCCATCGCGGCCTTAAGCGGGGCAATCAGCGGCTGGGTTGCGGCGTCAATTTGGCCCACATCAATCACCGGGCGACGCACTGCACCTGCCATGCAGATTTGAGACACCCCCAACTGTTTGAGTGTCGCGAGCAATGTTCCCAGTGTCTCGATCCGAAACCGCAGGCGCAGCAGATCGGGACGGACATCAGGCTCAAAACCCAAAATCTCGCAAATCACCGGCGGATCACCCGCCGCCACCAGAGCTTCGGCCAGCAGACCCGGCAAAGCGCCAGTCCCTGCGATCAGCGCGATCATGAGGGGGTCAGGAACTGACGGTCGGTAGCACCCAGAATGAAATCGACCATTTCCTGCACGAACGGGCTGTCGGCCTCGGCCTGCAAGCGGCGGGCCCGGTCCTGAAACGCGCCTTCGCCATCTTTCAGCGCCTGAAACGCGGCCCGTAACGCATTGATATCGGCCCGGTCCACGCCCTTGCGCTTTAGGCCTACCAGATTGAGGCCATCCAACTGCCCACGCGGCCCCTGCACCAGCCCATGCGGGATCACGTCATGGGTGACCATGGTGACCGCCCCGATAATCGCGCCCCGGCCAATGCGGACCCATTGGTGAATGCCACAAAGGCCGCCGATGATCACGTCATCCTCGATCACGCAATGGCCTGCCACGGCAGAGGAATTGACCACGATCACCCGGTCACCGATCTGCGCATCATGCGCGATATGACAACCGGCCATGAACAACCCGTCATCGCCGATCCGGGTCACACCGCCGCCGCCAGCAGTGCCCAGATTGATCGTCACATGTTCGCGAATGCGATTGCGCGCACCTATGCGCAGGGATGTTTTTTCACCGGTATATTTCAGATCCTGCGGGATGCCGCCGATCACGGCAAAGGGAAACACTTCGGTCCCTGCCCCGACCTGCGTATCGCCGCTGACCACGACATGGGAATGCAGGCGGACCCCTTCGGCCAAGACCACATCCGGGCCAATAACGCAAAACGGACCAACCGAACAGCCCGCGCCAATCCGGGCAGCAGGGTCAACAACGGCCAAAGGATGAATGTCGGCACTCACCCTTGCAGGTCCATCATTGCGGTAAATTCGGCCTCGGCGGCCAATTCGCCGTCCACCGTGGCGACGCCTTTGAACCGCCAGACCTTGCCGCCCGGTTTACCGCGCGTGGTGGCCACATCCATGTGCAACACATCGCCGGGGACCACTTTGCGGCGGAATTTGCAGGCATCTATTGCCATGAAATAGATCAACATATTGCCATCAGTCAGCCCAAGGGTCGCGCCCACCATCACAGCGGCGGTCTGGGCCATAGCCTCGACAATCGTCACCCCCGGCATGATCGGATTGCCGGGAAAATGGCCCTGAAAATGCGGCTCATTCATCGTGACATTCTTGATGCCGCGGGCCGATGTGGTGCCGTTGATCTGGATGACCTTGTCGACCAGAAGGAACGGGTAACGATGCGGCAGAATGCGCTGGATCAGGCCGATATCGGCCGTGGTGACCGCTGCAAGGGCGGGCGGTGCAGCCTCGGTTTGGATATCAGACATAGGTAACTCTCCCCGGTGGCGACTTTATTTGTTCCTCACTACCAACGGAAACCACGGCGGGCAAGCCAGCGCCGGGCTGGTCAGTTCTGGCCATCCTGCGGCAGTGGGGCCAGATCAGGGGCCGGTTCGGGAGCAGGCGCGGGCAAAGCGGTGCCATCACCGATCTCGGCATTGATCCGGGCAATCGCCAGATCGGTAATGTCTACCGTGCCCACACCCAAAAACACCGACCGGCGGTCAAGGATCACGACGGCCCCGCTTTCCTGCATCAATCGGCCCAGGATCGGCGTGACAGCCTGCAGAAACTGGTCCCGGCCTGTCACGATCCCGTCTTGCAAGGCGCGCTGTTTGGCATCCTGCGCCTGCCTGATGCCTTGGACCCGTTCGTCAAAGGCGTCAGCCTCGGCCCGGAAATCCGCCACTGGCATTGTCGGACGGCGCAGCGTCAGGCTGCGTTCTTCCTCGGTCAGGGCAGCCTCGATCCGGCGGTTTTCTGCGACCAGCGCTTCGCTGTCGCGCTGCACATCTGCGGCGATACGCAGACCGAATTGCGATTCCGTAAACACCCGTTCGGTATCGATGATCAACACCGGACTGCGGACCTGCCCAACTGGCAAATCCGTCAGTTCCTGGGCGCAAAGCGGCTGCGGCAACAGCACAGCGCAGAGCGCCAGCCAGCGCATCGGCCCGCCCATCAGCCCGCCCATCAGAACGTGGTCGAGATGGTCAGGTCAAAGGACTTGGGCTTGTCGAATTCCTGTGCATCCAGCGCATTGGAAAAGTTGAACCGCAGGGGGCCAATCGGCGTGGTCCAAAAGATCGACAGACCAACGACCGACCGGGGGGTAAAGTCGTTGTACAGCACATCCGCCCCAAACGTATTGCCCACATCCCAAACCGAGCCATAGTCAAAGAATGCACCACCGGTGATGCCATATTCCTCGGGCAGACCCAGCGGGAATTCGGCTTCGAGCCGGGCCACGGCAAAAACATTGCCGCCCAGAGCATCATCGGTGACCGCATCGCGCGGCCCGATGCCGCCGGGTTCAAAACCGCGCAGCAACCGGCTGCCCAGAAAGAACCGGTCGGTCACCCGGCTTTGACCATCGGAAAAGGCCAGCATCCCGCCTTCGATCGTGGCCCGCAAGGTCAGCTCCTCGCCCCAAACCTTGGTCTCGGCGGTGGCCTGTGCGGTGGTCTTGATAAACGAAGTGTCACCAAACCCGAATTCCTGCCCGAATCGCAGCAGCACGCCAGAGTTGGGGTCAAGCCCGGTGCGGCGGGTGTCAAAGCTGTAGGAATAGCCCAACGAATTGGCCCCCAGCCCGCCCAAAGCCGCCTCTTGTTCGATAATTGTGCTGGCATCGTCGGTCTGGTCTGCGGGGGTATCCGTGCCAGCCACATCGGTAATGTCCGTGTATTCAAAGGCATAGAACACCGTCACCCGGCCATTTTCGCTGACCGGAAAGCCGAACGACGGGCTGAACCGAAAGGTTTCGGTGTCATACAGGGCGTTCTGGTTGTTGGTGGTTTTGTAATCCAGCCCCAGCCCAAAGCGCAGGTCGCGGCCAAGGAAATTCGGCTCGGAAAAGTCAAAGCTGAATACGCGGTTGTTTTCACCCGTGGACAGCTCAAAGTTCAGCCCTTGCCCGCGGCCCAGAAAATTGCGTTCCTTGAAACTGGCGAGCAGCGAAAATCCGTTGTCCGAGGCAAAGTTTGCGCCAAACGACAGCGATCCGGTGGGGGCCTCTTCGACATTCACGTCGATGACAACTTCGCCGGGGCTGGACCCTTCGCGGGCATTCACATCGGCGTTTGAGAAAAACCCAAGCGCGCGGATCCGTTCCGCACTTTCGCGGATGGCGCGCGGGTTGAACGGGTCGCCTTCGACGACGCGGAACTGGTTGCGGACCACGCGGTCCAGCGTCGTGTTGTTGCCTTCGATATCGATCCGCTCGACGAAAATCCGCTCGCCCCGGACCAGTGCGAATTCGACATTCAACTGCAGGTCGCGGTCGTTGCGGGTGATGCGCGGCTCGATAGTGACAAAATTCAGCCCCTTGCGCAGGGCCAGACGTTCCAGCCGGGCAATATCAGCCTCGATCAGCGACGGCGAATAGGTGACACCGGTATGCAGGCGCAAGGCGGCCTGAAACTCGGCGGCGTCAGCCTCGGGGATGGCGCTGGTCACGGTGACATTGCCAAAGGTGAATTGTTGGCCCTCCTGCACATTATACGTGATCAGATAGGCGCTACGGTCCCGGGTCAGGGCGACATCGACATTTTGCACGGTAAAATCGGCATAGCCGCGCGAATTGTAGAAATCGGTCAGCATGCGCTGGTCGGCGGCGATCCGGTCGGGATCAACCGTATCACGGCTGATCAACGTCCGCAAAAGCCCGGCCTGTTTGGTGTCCAGCACGCCACGCAGGCGACGCTCGGAATAGCTGCGGTTGCCGACAAAAGAAATCCGCTCAACTTCGGTCAGGCCACCTTCAGCCACGGCAAACACCAGATCGACGCGGTTATCGCTGCGCCGGATGATCGAAGGAGAGACCGTCGCATTGATCCGGCCAGAGGTCGCATAGGCCTGGGTGATGGCGGCGACATCCGCCTCGGCCTGAGTCGGGCTATAGACGCGGCGGGCAACGGACCCGATCACTGCCATCAACTCTTCGTCGTTCAGGCGGGTGTTACCTTCGATGCTGATCCGGTTGATCGTCGGATATTCGACCACGGTAATGACAAGGGTGCTGCCCTGTGGCACCGCGTCAACCGATTCAAACTGGCCGCTGGCCCGGATCCGCTGCACCGCGTCGTTGAGTTCGGCGGCAGACACGGACTGGCCGCGCGCAATGCCGGCATAGGTCAGAATCGTGCCGGTTTCGATGCGCTGATTGCCGGACACTTCGACTGCAGTGAACTGGTATTGCTGGGCCATGGCGGCCCCGGTGCTTAGCGCCAGAACCACCGCAAAAGTCAGTGTAAAAAGCCACGTCGCTGCATTGTTTGCAATTCTGGTCATAGTCCCGCCCGCGCCCATACACTCTTGAGCATTTGACTATCGGGAATGCGCGCCCTTGTCAAAAGCAAGAACAGGGCGCGGGGGGCAGGATTTGGGGTTGTGTGGCGCTCAAACGCCAGAGTTAGTGCGACCCGACCCAGGCCCCGGCCCCAAGAGCCGCAAAAATCATCGCCAGAAAGATGATCCGGTCCCAGTTAACGCTGATCAACAGGGTCAGACCCCGCGAGCTTTGTACAATTGCGTTCATGTGTGCCACCCACCACTCAGACTACCCAGAGCTTAAGAATCGCATAGCAATGCGGCAGGATCATGGCAGGGTTATGGGCACAGGAACAAATCATTGGCCAAAGCAAACAGGGTCATGAACAGAACCAGCGCCAAGCCAGCCACCATCAGCACATTCAGCGCCTGAACCCCCGGCTTGCGTCTGGTCACCGCTTCATAGGTAAAAAACACCAGATGCCCGCCATCCAATATGGGAATCGGGAACAGGTTCATCAGGCCAACAGCAGTTGACAGCACACCAACAAACCATATGAAACTGACCGCACCTTGTGCGGCCATTGCACCCGAGGCTTGGGCAATGCCCACCGGGCCGGACAGATTGCAGGATGATATCGAACCCGTGACCATATGATAAAGCCCGCTCAGCGAACCTACAACAATGTTCCAGATTTGGCCAAAAGCCATGTTTGCGGTGTCCCACAGGCTAGGTGTTGTGGTCTGCAATTCGAACACCAGCCCGCCCGACACACCCACCAGCCAGCGCGTCTCGAATCCACCGCCCTCGGTTGGCAGGTCGGCGCGGCGCGGCACGAGTGTAAAGCTAAGTTCCTCACCGCCGCGCCAGACCGACAGCAGCATCGCCTTGCCTTCGCCGCCGATGACAATCTGGACCAATTGGTCAAATGACCAGACCGGTGTTCCATCGACCGCAGTAATCACGTCATCGACCTGAAGCCCCGCATCATAGGCCGCTGATCCGGGTGCTACCCCCAGAACCAGCGGCGGAAACGGATGCGGACCCTGGACCTGAATTTCAGTCCCGTCGCGCAGCAAGGTGTAACTGATCGTCCCGGTCAGCGGCAAATCCGCCTCAATCGCGTTCAGGCTTTCGAGTGTCGGGGTGGGGGTGCCATTCATTGCGGTAATCTGATCGCCCGGCTGCATGTCCTGGCCCATCACGGGCGGCAGCGGCTGCAGGGCGGCGATGCGCATCGGATCGGTAATCTGCCCCTGCGCCATGATGACCGCGCCAAACACCAGCAGGCTAAGGATAAAATTGAACGCCGGCCCCGCCAGCACTGTTGCAAACCGTGCCCACAAAGGTGCGCCCATCATCGTGCGGCGTTTATCTACTTCGGGCACATTCGTTGATCCGACCGAGGCGGAATTGGCGTCGCCCAGAAATTTTACAAAGCCGCCAAACGGCAAAGCCGCGACCTGCCACTTGGTCCCATGCCGGTCAACGCGCGAAAACAGCACCGGCCCGAAGCCGAGCGAGAATACTTCGGCATGAATGCCCGACCAGCGGCCAACGATGTAATGGCCATATTCATGGATCGCCACAATGATCGACAAAGCCAGAACAAACGCGATGATCGTAAAGGCAACATTGCCGAACTGCGGCAGAAGGTGGGTCAGTTCCAAAGGTTATCGTCCTGCCTGCTTTATGGTCTTGGCCGCACGGATGCGGGCCAGACGGTCGCTGTTCACTATGTTATCTAGGGTCACTGTGGCGATTTGCAGCCCATCTTGGGATGACATTTTGTCCATCAGCGTTTCCACAACCTGCGCCACTTGAAAAAAGCCGCCTCAAAATTGGGGCCCCGGCAGACCCAGCACAAAGGTCAGAAACAGCATGAACACCGTGGCCCCAAGGATGGCGTCAAAACGGTCAAACAGCCCGCCGTGGCCGGGGATCAGGGCAGAGCTGTCCTTGATCCCGACATACCGTTTCAGGGCCGATTCCACGATGTCACCCATCTGGCTGGCAAAGCTGACCGCAACTGACAGCAGGATCAGCGATATCCCGGACTTGGTGAAAATCGCAAATCCGACGCCAACCAGTGCCGCCCCGACCCAACCCGCGCCCGTCCCGGCCCAGGTCTTTTTCGGGCTGACAGCAGGCCAGAATTTCGGGCCGCCAAAGGTGCGGCCAGCGAAATATCCGGCAATGTCGGTCACGATGACCACGGCCAAAAGCCACAGGATCCAGCCCATCCCCTGCTCGGCCCGGAAATACACCAATCCCCAGCCGCCCAACACCACGTACAACGAAAATAGAAAGAAAATCAGCTTCTTGCGCGGCAAAGTTAATGCGCCCAGGATCGGTGCCAACAGGAACAATGACAGCGTCCAGCCGCGCAGATCACCCGAAAACACCGCTCCTGCGATGACTGCCAGCAGCATCGCCGGGGTGGGTTTTTCGGGGGCAATCATCATCGCCAGTTCCCAGACAATGACAGCGGTCACAAACACCACCAGCACCTCGAACCAGACCCCGCCCAGCACGATATTGACCAACCCAAGCAGGGCCATGGCCACGCCACTGGCAACCCGGACACTCAGATCGCCCCATTTGCCGGGTTCGGTCATGATCAGACCTTGACCGCGCCAAACCGCCGGTCACGCGCGCCATAGCCGGACAGGACTTTGGCGAATTCGGCGCGGGTGAAATCGGGCCAGAGCGTGTCGATGAATTCATATTCGGCATAGGCCGATTGCCAGAGCAGAAAGTTCGAAATCCGCGCCTCGCCGCTGGTGCGGATCACCAGATCGGGGTCGGGCAGGAAATGGGTGTCGAGGTATTTGGCCAGAGTTTCGGCATCCACATCCTTATGGGTCAGGCGGCCCATTTCAATCTCGTAGGCCAGTCGCTTGGCCGCCCGTGTCACCTCGTCCCGCCCGCCATAGTTCAGCGCAATGGTCAGATGCACCCGGTCATTGCCGCTGGTGAACAGCTCCAGCTCGTCCATCAAAGCCACCAGTTTGTCGTCCAGCTTGATCCGGTCACCGATAAACCGGACGCGGACACCTTCGTCAAACAGGGCCTTGGCCTCGCGCTGAATATAGCGGCGGAACAGGCGCATCAGGCCGGATACTTCGGTCTGGGTGCGTTTCCAGTTCTCGGTCGAGAACGCAAAAATGGTCAGGTATTTGACCGCGAAATCCGGGCAAGCCTCGACGATCTCGCGCACCCGCTTGGCCCCGGCATGGTGGCCCAGCAACCGGGGCCGCCCGCGCATCTGCGCCCAGCGGCCATTGCCATCCATGATGATCGCGACGTGGTTAGGGCCCGATTTCCGGTCTGCAGTCGTCTCGTCACGCGCCATCAAAGGCTTCCTTATACCCGCAGGATCACTCCTGCAAAAATTCCCGCAGGTCACACCTGCATGATTTCCGCTTGTTTGCCGTCAAGCGTCTGATCGACAAGGCGGATATACCGGTCGGTCATTTCCTGCACTTCGCCCTCCCAGAACTTTACGTCGTCTTCGCCCAAGCCATCGGCTTTGGCTTTTTTGATCTTGTCCATTCCATCCCGGCGCAGGTTGCGGACCGCGACTCGGGCATGTTCGGCATAAGATGCCGCAACTTTGGTCAAATCACGGCGGCGTTCTTCGTTCAGTTCCGGGATTGGCAGCATGATGATCGTGCCATTGGTCTGCGGATTGATCCCAAGGCCGGAATTGCGGATCGCCTTTTCGACCTTGCCGACCATGCCCTTGTCCCAGACATTGATCGTGACCATGCGCGGTTCAGGCACATTGATCGTGCCCAGCTGGTTCACCGGCGTCATCTGTCCGTAAGCATCGACCATGATCGGCTCAAGCATGGAGCCAGAGGCCCGCCCGGTCCGCAGCGACGCAAATTCAGTGCGCAGGGCCAGAATTGCCCCATCCATCCGCCGGGTAAAATCGTCGGTATCAAGTTCGAAATCGTCAGCCATCTGTTTTTCCGTGAGTCTTTGCCTGTCGGGCAGTGTTTTGCCCGTGTTTTGTCCGCGTATAACGGGGAAAATGATCCAAGGCTAGTCAGGGGTTACGCAAGGACAGTGCAGTTTTCGCGCAGAGGCAGGCATCAATCCGCCTTGACCTGTAACAGACTACGCCTCTTCCCGTCCGCGCGGGGCATCGCCATGCACGGTGGTATAGGTCCCCTCGCCCGCCAAAATCCCGCGAAAGCCGCCGGGTTCGTCCAGGCTGAACACGATGATCGGCAGATTATTGTCGCGGGCCAGCGCGATAGCCGAGGCATCCATCACCCCCAGATGCTTTTGCAGCACCTCATCATAAGTGACGCGGGTATAGCGCTTGGCGTCGGGGTATTTCTTGGGGTCTTTGTCATAGACGCCGTCGACCTTGGTGCCCTTGAAAATCGCCTCACAACTCATCTCATTGGCGCGCAGGGTGGCGGCGGTGTCGGTGGTGAAATACGGGTTGCCGGTGCCTGCGGCAAAGATACAGACCCGCTTTTTCTCAAGGTGCCGCACAGCACGGCGGCGGATATAGGGCTCGCAGACCTGATCCATCGGGATGGCGCTGATGACGCGGGTGAAAATCCCCAACCCTTCCAGACTGGCTTGCATGGCCAAAGCGTTCATCACCGTAGCCAGCATCCCCATGTAATCGGCGGTGGTCCGTTCCATCCCCTGGGCCGACCCTTGCAGGCCCCGGAAAATGTTGCCGCCGCCAATCACCATGCAAATCTCGACCCCCAGATCGTGGACTGATTTGACCTCGGCGGCGATTCGTTCGACGGTTTTGGGGTCAAGGCCATAGCCCCGGTCGCCCATCAGCGCCTCGCCGCTGATCTTGAGCATGACCCGCCGGAACGATGTTTTATATGGTTCGGTCATGGGCTGCCCTTTGCTTTGCTGGTGTCGGTCGGCAAAATGTCGCAAATGGGGCCAAGGTTCAATGGCATGGGGTCACAATTGCACAAAGCGGGGGTGAATCCAGGCGTTGGTTGGGCAATGCCGCCTATCCTGCCCGGGCCGGTGCTGATCGCCGGTCCGACCGGGTCGGGAAAATCGGCATTGGCGCTGCAGATTGCGCAGACCCATGGCGGGCAGATCATCAATGCCGACGCGCTGCAGGTCTTTGCAGGTTGGCCGATTCTGTCGGCCCAGCCCAGCCTTGCCGATCTGGCCCGTGCACCGCATGCGCTTTATGGATACCTGCCGCATGATGCCGATTATTCCGTGGGCCATTGGCTGCGCGCGGTGAAACCGCTGCTGGCCGGTCCGTTGCGGCCAATCATCGTGGGCGGCACGGGCCTGTATTTCATGGCATTGACCGGGGGGCTGGCCGAAATTCCGGCCACACCGCCGCAGGTTCGGGCGCAGGCAGACCAGTTACCTCTGGCCGAGCTTTTGGCTGGGCTGGATAACGCAACTTACAACGCTCTTGATCGCAACAACCGGGCCCGCGTGCAGCGCGCCTGGGAGGTGCAGCGCGCCACCGGGCGGGCGTTGGCTGACTGGCACGCCGATACACCTGCGCCGCTGTTACCCCTGTCGCAGACCACTGCCCTTGTGCTGCGGCCCGGCGTCGATTGGCTGAATGCCCGGATCAGCGCGCGGTTTGACACTATGCTTGATATGGGCGCACTGGCCGAGGCGCAGGCGATGCGACCGCATTGGAACCCGGCGCATTTGTCGTCCAAAACCATCGGGGCGGCGCAATTGATTGCCCATCTGGACGGGGCCCTGTCCCTGAACCAAGCGCGCGACAGCGCCATCATCGCCAGTCGGCAATATGCCAAACGCCAACGGACCTGGCTGCGGGCGCGGATGCAGGGCTGGATCGGGATTGACCCTGCCACCTTGGCCTAACCCGACGTATCCACCAAAATGTCCCCCGCTTTTCTGCCGATGTGCCCCCAAAGGCCCTTGTTTATGTGTGCGATCTGGCCCAGAGTTTCATTATTCGAACATTTCCTGCAACCTGAAAGTGTCCATGCCCGATCAGTTAAAGAATCAGCTGGCCCTGACCGCAATTGCCCAGAACGCCGCCGCCGGCCGCTGGCGCACGGAAGCGATGCGCAGCCACTCCAGCCCGCGCCTGTTGCTGATCCACAAAGGGCAAGGCCGGATTACCGTGGCCGGGCTGACCGCAGGCTATGGCCCCAATAACCTGATCTTCATTCCGGCGCACACGATGTATGGGTTCGAAGTTGGCCCCACCGTCTATGGCCTGATGCTGGCCATCCCGGACGCCATGGCCGACGAATGGCCCGAAGACCATGTCCACCTGCGTCTGCGCGATGTCGTGGCGCAAAAGGAAATTGCCAGCCTGTTTGACAATCTGGAACGTGAAATGGGGTCGAGCAAATCGGGCCATTCCCGTGC
>JANOMH010000208.1:0-1708 GCA_031420215.1 Rhodobacterales bacterium
GCGATCATGAAATTGCTGACCAAACGCGCCACGGTATCGCCGGACACGACCATCACTTATGATGGGCGCGATATGGCCAAGCTGACCTTGCGTGAAATGCGCGGCCTGCGCGGCAACCGCATCTCGATGATCTTTCAGGAACCGATGTCGTCCCTGAACCCGGTCTACAAGGTCGGCGCACAGATTGTCGAAGTGCTGATGCTGCATCAGAAACTGGGCAAAAGGGCCGCCTGGGCCCGCGCCGTGGAACTGCTCGCCGAGGTGCAGTTGCCGGACCCGGAGTCCCGTGTGAACCAGTATCCGCATCAATTGTCCGGTGGCCAGCGCCAGCGGGTGATGATCGCCATGGCGCTGGCCAACCGCCCCGATGTGCTGATCGCGGATGAACCGACCACGGCGCTGGATGTCACCGTGCAGGCGCAGATATTGCATCTGATTGACGATCTTAAGGCCAAATACGGCATGGGCGTGATCCTGATCACCCATGACCTGACCGTGGTTCGGCAGTTTGCCGATCAGGTCTATGTGATGCAGCATGGCGAAGTGCGGGAATCCGGGCCGACCGAACAGGTGTTTTCCAATCCGCAGCATGCCTATACCAAGCGGCTTTTGGCATCCGATCCCAAGGGGGTGGCCAATCCGCTGGTGGGGGCGCAGGAAACGGTTCTGTCGGGCGAGAATGTCCGTGTGTCCTTCATGCTGCGCAAAGGCGGGGCATTCAGAGGCATTTATACCCCGCTGCATGCGGTGGACGGGCTGTCGCTGGATTTGAAACGCGGCGAAACGCTGGGGCTGGTCGGCGAAAGCGGGTCGGGCAAGACCACCTTTGGCCAGGCCCTGATCCGGCTGATCCGCATGAACGAAGGGCAGGTCACGTTTCTGGGCGACCGGATTGAGGGTAAATCGCGGGCCGAAATGCAGCCCTATCGGAGCCGCATGCAGATCGTGTTTCAGGACCCGTTTTCGTCACTGAACCCGCGCATGTCGGTCCGTCAGATCATCGAGGAAGGGCTGGTCGTCAACCGCATCGGCAAGAATGCCGCCGAACGCTATGAGCGGATGAAGCAGGCGCTGCGCGATGCCGGCATGCCCGACACGATCAGCCACCGCTTCCCGCATGAGTTTTCGGGCGGGCAACGGCAAAGGCTGGCCATTGCCCGCGCCATTGCGCTGGAGCCGGAATTCATCCTGCTGGATGAACCCACATCTGCACTGGACCTGTCTGTGCAGGCGCAGATCATAGAATTGCTGAGGAAACTCCAGCGTGAAAAGGGCTTGAGTTACCTCTTCATCAGTCATGACCTCAAGGTCGTGCGCGCCCTGTGTCACCGTGTCATGGTGATGCAGAACGGCAAAATCGTCGAACAGGGGCCGGTGGCAGAAGTGCTCGTCAACCCCCAGACCGACTACACCAAGCGGCTCGTCCGCGCAGCATTCGAGATAGCAACATGACAGTCATCACCTTTATCGGCGCAGGCAGCACCGTCTTCACCAAGAACATCGCAGGCGACGTCCTGCACCGCGAGGCTCTGTCGGGGGCCACGATCCGGCTGATGGACATCAATCCCAAACGGCTGGAGGAAAGCGCCATCGTTGTGGGCAAGCTGGCCCAGACTTTGGGCGCTGCGGCCAAGGTGGAAACCTATACCGACCAGAAACGCGCGCTGGCGGGGGCGGATTTCGTGGTCGTCTGTTTCCAGATCGGCGG
>JANOMH010000209.1:0-2726 GCA_031420215.1 Rhodobacterales bacterium
CAGCCCTCGCCCCTCTTGCCGCAGATAGCTTTCGCCTGCGGGATCCATCACATGCGGATGTTCGCGGCCCAGATTGTAAATCTCGGGGATATCCTCGGTCACCAGATATTGATGTTCCATTGGGTGCAGCGGGAAATAAACGCCCGCCATCTTGCCAACTTCGCGCGCCCACAGGCCCGCCGCATTGACCACATGTTCGGCGTGGATCGTGCCCTTGTCGGTGACCACATCCCAGGTTCCATCGGCGCGCTGGGTTGTCGCCGTCACCATGCAATGGGTTTCAATCGTCGCCCCACCCATCCGCGCGGCTTTGGCATAGGCATGGGTGGTGCCGGAGGGGTCCAGATGCCCGTCAAGCGGGTCATACAAAGCGCCGACAATCCCATCCAGATTGGTGATCGGGGAGATCGCCCGGATCTCATCAGGGCCGAGGATTTCGGTATTCAGCCCCATGTAGCGGTGCTTGGCGCGTTCGGCGATCAGCATCTCGAACCGGTCCTGATTGTCGGCCAGAGTGATGCCCCCGACATGATGCAAGCCGCAGGACATGCCGGTAAGCGCCTCTAAGTCCTTATACAATCGGATCGTATAGCCCTGCAACGCGGCCATATTGGTGTCGCCGTTCAGGGTGTGAAACCCGCCCGCCGCGTGCCATGTTGACCCTGATGTCAGTTCCTTGCGCTCGATCAGCATCACGTCGGACCAGCCCAGTTTGGTCAGGTGATATAGAACCGAACAGCCAACGACGCCTCCGCCGATCACAGCAACGCGGGTGGTAGTTTTCATGGGCGGGCATCCTTTGGCATTCAGTTTGCGGCAGAATGCCCGCGAATGCCGCGTGACGGGTTTGTCATATGCGACAAGTCACGTCGCTATTACGGGATGATCCGGGTGTATTTCGTGCCTTCCAACGTTGCGCCAACCCGCAACCCGGTCTGGGCAAAGACCACGGCGATGACCGGCGACAGCGAAGTGGTGGTATCGGCCAGCAAGGTCTCGCCCTGATTGTTCAGCGCATATTCGATCCCGGCCCCTGCCTGCCAGCCGGGCGAGGTGCGGAAGTCCAGCAACGCATCCTGTGTCATGAAAAACAGCACATGGCTGTATTGTTGCGCGCCGATCTGAATGCCGGCACTGGCGGAGGAGGCCGAGTAATAGTCGACGGTGCTCTGCCCGACTTTCAACGCGCCGCGCCCGAATGACCCGCCAATCCCAAGGCCGATTTCGGTGACCAGGGGCATGACCAACATCCCCGATGCCCGGTTCGCCAGATCCTGGGTGCCCGGGTAGTTGCTGAACATGAAGCTGAGCGTGCTGTCGACCCGCCCGTCGATCATCGACGCACCACCGCCACCGATGCCGTTGCCACAGGCGGCCAAAGGCAGTGCCATCGCTGCCAGCACAAAGCTACGTCTGGAATTATTCATTATACCGCCTCTTGCTCTGTCGGCCTTATCTGGCCAATCCTGCCGCACTATAGGCGGGATTTCACCGGCTGTCATGAACTAGATGATGGGGCAGGCAGCAATCAGCCGTTCAGCAGCCGGGCGGCAGCGGGGGCGAAATAGGTCAGAATGCCGTCGCATCCGGCCCGTTTAAAGCACAACAATGACTCGAGGATCACCTTTGGCCCGTCCAGCCAGCCGTTTTGCACCGCGCCCTGGATCATCGCGTATTCGCCGGACACCTGATAGGCGAATGTCGGCACGCCAAAGCTGTCTTTGACCCGGCGGCAGATGTCCAGATAGGGCATACCCGGTTTGACCATGACCATATCGGCCCCTTCGGCCAGATCACGGGCAATCAGGCGCAGCGCCTCGTCACTGTTGGCGGGGTCCATCTGGTAGGTCTTTTTATCCCCCTTCAAGGCGGCCGAAGCCCCCACCGCATCACGGAACGGGCCATAAAAGCCGCTCGCATATTTGGCAGAATAGCTGAGGATGGCTGTATCGCTGTGGCCCTTGGCCTCTAAGGCTGACCGGATCGCTCCGATCCGTCCATCCATCATATCCGACGGCCCAAGGATATCCGCCCCGGCCTCGGCCTGCGCCAAGGCCATTTTCACCAGGGCCGCGACAGTCTCGTCATTGACGATGACCCCGTTGCGGACAAAGCCGTCATGGCCGTTGATATTATAGGGGTCGAGCGCGATGTCGGTCATCACTGCGATGCCGGGCGCTGCTTTCTTGATCGCGCGGATGGCCTGATTACTGATATTATCGGGCGACCAGGCCATGGCGCAATCTTCGGTGCGCTGCTCCATCGGGGTATAGGGAAAGATGCAAATGGCAGGGATTCCAAGCGCTTGCGCCTCGACCGCCGCGCTTGCCACCCGGTCCACGGTCAACCGCGACACGCCCGGCATAGAGGCAATCGGCACGGCACTATCCACGCCCTCCATCACGAAGACCGGCCAGATAAGGTCGGCAGGCGTCAGCGTATTTTCGCGGACCATATCGCGCAAAGCCGGGGTGCGGCGCAGGCGGCGCAGGCGGGTCATGGGAAAGGGGGCAACAATCGGTGTCATCAGGTAGGGCCTTTCTGGTCACACAAGATCAGGTGCCACGGTTTGGCGCACATCACAAGTATGGGCTTTAGCCAAAACCACAGCTAGGGTCCGGTCAAATAGACGGGGGCTGCCTTTCCTTGGACTGGACGAAAACACTGCTCGACGTCATTGACGCGCGCTCTTTCAGCAACCTGTGGTTCTGGACGGTGCTGGCTGT
>JANOMH010000210.1:0-7229 GCA_031420215.1 Rhodobacterales bacterium
GGGCCGCATCATCCTGTTCGGTCAGAGACGTCTGATACAGTTCTTCAAACTCCGCGCTGTCAAAGAATGACCAGTTGTAGACCCCGATCTGGTCTGGCCGGAACCAGACCAGATTTTCGGTGGGGTCAATCCCGCCTGCAATATTCATCAAGACCAGCTCCAGCGACTTGTAATCATCCCCCGCGGTCTTGTCGCCCAAGGCCCAGTAGGCGGCTTCCTCGGTTGGCTGGATTTCCACAGTGATCCCGGCTTCGCCCAGCGATGCCTGAATGATTTGTGCAATGGTCAGGGACGTGCTGTCGGTCAGGCTGACAAGGTTCAGGGTCAGCCCTTCGGCCCCGGCCTCGGCCAGCAGAGCGCGGGCTTTGTCCACATCGCGGGTGGCGATGATATTGCTTTCGCGGGAAAATTTCGTGCCGGGCTGAACCACGCCCGCCGACCGGCTGACCAGACCGTCATAAGCCCCAAGCAGCACCGCCTCGCCGTCATAGGCATATTGGATCGCTTGGCGCACCCGGATATCCTGCAACGGCACTGCGTTCATATTGATCGTCAGCCACGCATAACGGGTCGATTCCGCCTCGATCAGAGTGGCCCCGGCGGGCATCGTGTCGCGAAGTTGCCGCACGGATGCGGGGGCGATGCGGGTGTAATCAAAGGCGTCAGCCTCGTAGGCCAGCTGCGCCGACTGGTCATCGGTGACGATGTAGAATTCAACCGTGCTGAAGGCCGGTTTGGGGCCGGTCCAGTCGGGGTTGGCTGTCAGCGTGACCTTTTGGCCCTGTTCCCATGCGCCAAACAGATAGGGGCCGCATTCTGCAGGGGCCTCGGTGGTAAAGCTACCGCCCGCCGCCTCGACTCCCGCTTTGCAGACGATGTGGCCGCCGTAATAGGGTAAAGCGATGATTTCAAACGGTTTGAACGGTTCGGTCAGGTGGATGATGCCGGACCGGGCGTCGATAACTTCGACCTCTTTGAACTTTTCGAACTGATAGGCCCAGGCGCTGTCGCTGCCGGCAATCCGTTCAAAGGAATATTTGACATCTTCTGATGTGACCGGCCCAAAACCTTTGGTCCAGACCAGCCCGTCGCGCAGGGTAAAGGCCAGTCTCGTGGGGTCGAGCCATTCCAGTGCTTCGGCCCCATAGTTCACCCATTCATTGCCTTCCCGGATATCACCCAGCCGGTTTAGCGTGATCGTGGTGCAGCGCGGGATGATATCGTCCAGCTCGCCGATAGTGCCGAACGGATCGAGCACCTGAAAATCGGCCCCAACCCGAATGCGCAAGGTGTCGCCGTCCTGGGCCCAGGCGAATTGCGGAGCAGCCAACAGTCCGGCGAATCCGACGCCCGTGGTTTTCAGGAAATCCCGTCTATTTGTGGTCCAGGTCATGATTTTCCTCCGGTGTTTGAGGGTTCAGGTATAGTGGCAGCGGGCCAGCTGACCCGGTGCTTTTTCAGTCAGTTGCGGGGCAATCATGCGGCACAGGCTTTGGGCTTGCGGGCAACGGGTGTGAAATTCGCAGCCCGTCGGGCGGCGCAGCACTGACGGGATCTCGCCCTTGATGGCAAGGTCCGCCCGGCGCAGGCGCGGGTCGGGTTTTGGGTCAGCGGCAATCAGGCTTGCGGTATAGGGATGGCGCGGGGCGGCAAAAACCTGTGCGGTTGGCCCGGTTTCGACCAGTCGGCCCAGATACATCACGGCGATCCGGTCGGCCACATGCCGCACAAGGGCAAGGTTATGGGTGATGATCAGATAACTTAGGTGAAGACCGTCCCTCAAGTCGCTCATAAGGTTCAGAATTTCGGCCTGAACCGAGACGTCAAGCCCGGCTGTCGGTTCATCCGCGATGACCAGTTTGGGGGTCAACGCCAGCGCCCGCGCCACGCCCACCCGCCGGGCCTGACCGCCGGACAATTCGTGCGGATAGCGGCGGGCCAGATCAGCTGGCAGGCCGACCTGATCCAGCAATTCCGCGACTTTGCCATTGGCCATCGGAACGGCATGAATGGCAAAGGGTTCAGCCACCAGCTGCCCGACGGTCATGCGCGGCGAAAGCGAGGCTACGGCATCTTGAAACGTCATTGCGGCACTGCGGCGGATAGACGCAAAATCAGCCTTTGATGTCAAAGTGTTGCCGTTCATTGTTAATGTGCCTGCGCTGATCTTTTGCAGCCCGAGCACGGCGCGCGCAAGTGTGGTTTTGCCCGACCCGGATTCGCCCACCAACCCCAGAGTTTCGCCCGGTGCCAGATCAAGCGAGATGTCGGACAGGATATTCAGCCGCTGCCGGCTGAAAAGCCCCGCCAGCGGCAGATCGACGCTGAGATTTTGGACCGACAGCAGGCTCATGGCTGCACCCGGTGGCACAAAGCGGATTGACTGGCTGACACCTGCACCCGTGGCGGCGGCGACGTGTGGCACTGCGTCTCGGCCAAGCTGCAGCGCGGCGCAAAGGCGCAGCCGGGCCCAAGGTGCATGAGATCGGGCAACCGCCCGCCTATGGTGGGCAGGCGCGCGCCGGTTGCGCTGATGGCACCGGGGTCGCAGGCGATCAGAGCGGCAGTATATGGATGCCGGGGGGCGTGATAAATGTCGTCAACCAACCCCTGTTCGACCACTTGCCCCGCATACATCACCACCACCCGGTCACATAATTCGGCAATGACTCCAAGGTGATGGGTGACGATGACAATGGCACCCTGATAATCCTGGCGCAATGCGCGCAGCAGATGGATGATCTGCGCCTCCATCGTCACATCCAGCGCGGTGGTCGGTTCATCCGCCAGCAATACATCCGGCTGTAGCAACAGGGCCGCCGCGATGGCCGCGCGTTGGCGCATGCCGCCGGACAGCTCATGCGGGTAACGACGCAGGCAGAGGGCCGGGTCGGGGATGCCCACTTTGGCCAGCATCGCCAACGCATTCGCCCGTTTGGTCGCAGGCGGGTCGGGTAGTTGATGTTGAAAATCAACCAGTTGCGCGCCGATGGTCAGCACCGGGTTAAAGGCAGTCATCGGATCCTGGAATATCATCCCGATATGCGGGCCTCGCAATCTGCGCTGGTCTTCTACGGGCAACGTCAGAATATCGCGGCCCCGGTAGCGCACTTCGCCACCAGTGACCTGCGCATTTGCCCCCAAAAGGTTAATGATGGCGGCGGCGAGAGTGGACTTGCCACAGCCGCTTTCACCCATGATCCCCAGAACCTCGCCTGCATTCGCCTGCAAAGACACTTGCCGCAGCGCCTGCACATTGGCCACCGGGGTGCGGTAATGCAGCGACAGATTTACAATGTCCAACAGGATCATGCCG
Source organism: Rhodobacterales bacterium (assembly GCA_031420215.1). Taxonomy (GTDB): domain Bacteria; phylum Pseudomonadota; class Alphaproteobacteria; order Rhodobacterales; family Rhodobacteraceae; genus JANOMH01. Next base: position 3,317 of record JANOMH010000210.1, read on the forward strand.
GCACCCGCAGCGCCATGCGCGGATCAAGAGCGTCGCGTAACCCCTCGCCCAGAAAGGTAAAACCCAGGGTGGACAGGATCAGTGGAAGCCCCGCGACGATCACCATGAACGGGGCGGACCGGAGCGAGGTATAGCCGTCATACAGGATATTGCCCCAGCTTGGGGTCGGTGGGCGCACCCCAAGGTTCAGATAACTCAACCCCGCCTCAAGCATGATCACCACCGGGATATCCATCGACAGCAAAATCACCAGCGGCCCGACCACATTGGGCAACAGATGGCGCAGGATAATCCGCGTGCCCGACGCCCCCATTGCCCGTTCGGCCAGAATGAAATCGCTTCCAGTCAGGGTCAAAGTCTGCGCCCGGATCATCCGGCCATAGCCGGGGATCGACACCAGAATGACCACAAGGATCAGGGTGAATGTTCCGGGGCCAAGCACTGTGATCACCGCAAGCGCAAACATGATCATCGGCAGCGACGACATTGAATCGAAAGCCAAAACCAGCACCGCATCGAGCCAGCGCGGCCCATAGCCTGCGATCAGCCCCAGCAGCAGCCCCAACGCCCCGGCGATCCCCACCGACGTCACCGCAATCCCCAAAGCGGTCCGCGCCCCATAGATGATCCGCGACAACAGATCCCGCCCCAGCTGGTCCGTGCCCGCCCAATGCGCCAGAGATGGGGGCTGAAATTTGTCCACAACGTTCAGCGCCACAGGGTCATAGGGGGCCAACAGCGGGGCGGCCAAGGCCATGGCCACGAAAACCAGAACCAGCACCAGACCCGCAGCCCCCATCGGGTCGCGCAGCAACCGGCATATCGCGCTATCCCCGCAGGACATCGCGCACCCGTGGGTCCAGCCTTGCGATCAGCAGATCGGCCAGTGTGACAACGGTCAGGTAAAACGCGGTCATGAACAGCACCGATCCCATGACCACCGGATAGTTCCGCTTTTCCACCGCCGCCGTGATCAGGGTGCCAATGCCCGGACGGCTGAACACCGATTCCACAAACACCGCCCCCGACAGGATCGACCCAAAGCCAACAGCCAGCACCGAAATCGTCGGGATAATCGCGATCCGCAGGGCATAGCGCCCGACAATGCGCCGCTCGGGCAGGCCAAAGGCGCGGGCGGTGCGGATGTGGTCGGCCTGCATCACCTCTAGCAATGATGCGCGGACCAAGCGTGCCAGATAGCCGACCCAGCCGATCCCAAGTGCAAATGCAGGCAGGATCACTGCCTTGATCTGACTGGGCAAATCGCCCGGCTCTCCGGCCCCCACTGCTGGCAGCCACTTCAGCCAGACCGCAAAGATCACAAGGCCATAGACGGCAATCACAAACGACGGGACCGAGATCAGGCTGACCGACAGGACGCCCAGCAACCTGTCAGTGACAGTGCCGCGCCAGACCACAGCAACACAGCCCAGCAGAATGCCAAGCACCAAAGCCCATAGCAGTGCCACGCTGCCCAGGATCAGAGTTTTCGGAAACACCTCGATAATCTGGTCGAACACAGGGCGTTTTGACCAGACATCAATCCCCAGATCGCCATGCAGGGCGGCTGAAAAGAACCGCCATATTTGAATCAGCACCGGCTGATCCAGCCCCATCCGGACCCGCAAAAGCTCTTTGAGTTCCGGTGTGGCGCGGGGGCCCAAGGCGATAGAAGCAGGATCGCCCGGCACCAGAAACACCATGCCATACATTGCCACCATGACGAGGCACAGGATCAGCAGGGCCAAAGCAACCCGTCTGATCGCGTAAGTCAGCATCGATCAGACCATATCACGGGCAATCCTTTCATCCCATGTCCGGTGAAAAATCTGAACGTCGTTTTCCAGCACGGTAAGCTCGGTTTGCAGCCGGAATTCCTGGGCGTCGGAGGTCAGAACGCCGCTGGAAATATGCGTGGCCTTGGTGCCGAACCGTTCAATTTCAACGCGGTAACCCACTTCGGTGCGGGCACTAAGCGGTTCCCCATCGGTGATGACATAGCGGGCATGCCCCGCCGACCGGGCCGTTGTGGCGATGTCGGGCATCTGGGTTTCATAGGTCCAGCGCGGAAAATCGACAGTCATCTGCCCCGAAAGCAGATCGTGGCGGACCGCCCTTGGATAGGCGCTGGGGATTGTGACCTCGGTTTCGGGCGGGCGGGCGGCGGATTGCGGGGGGGCGAACGGGCGCAAATCCTCATCGGTCGGGTCAAACGACCGGACCGGCAGCTCCAGCCAACTTTGGCCGGTATGAACCGTCAGGCTGGTCAATTCCGGCGAGGGCCAGGCGATGGGCCAATAGGTGGTAGACAGCGACACCGCAATCCGGTGCCCGCTCGGGATCGCATAGGCAGTATCGTCCAGATCAACGACGGCGCTATAGGTTTGCCCGGGCACCAGTGCCGTCGCGTGTTCATGGCTGTCCCGGTGTGTCAGGTTCAGCAGGCCGACGGTAACCCTTGTCGATTGGCCGTCAGGGGCCACACAGTTCAGCCGGACCGCGACCAGGGCCTGCGGTTTGTCGACGCTAAAGCGCAGATGCAGTTGCGGCGGCCCCAGGATTTCAGTGGTCTGGTCCATGGGTTCGGACAAAAACACCAGCGACCCGCCATCATCCAGCCGCTGATCTGGCGGCCAGTCGGCATCATCGCCGTAGCGCCCGACCTCGCCCGCTGTCAGGCCGACCCAAAGCGGCGAGCAGATTGACAGGGTCGCGTCCTGTGGGCTGGCGGCCAGCGTCCTTAGCGGGGTCAGAAAGTGCAGTTGGCGGATAATCCGGGGCGATGGCCATTCCGTCTCGGCCACCCAGCGGCCCGGCCGGTGCCGGTAACAGGTCGAAGGGCGGACATGATCTTGCATCCAGACCCGATACATCGGTTCGTCCATGATCCCGGTATCGTGGCCAAGCAGCCAATGGTCACACCAGCGGACCACCTCTTGCAGCCAGCCGATGGCGGGCTCGACGGTGACATCATGCGGAAAGCTATGCGCCCAGGGGCCGATCAGCCCTTTGCGCGGCCCGGTCAGCCCGGACAGCAGGCGCGGCACGGATTCAGAGTAATTATCGGCCCAGCCAGACACGGCAAAGACCGGGATCGTGATCTTGGAAAAATCCTCACAGACCGAGCCTTGTTTCCAGAACGCATCCCGGCGCTGATGGCGGAACCATGTGTTCGCCCAAGGCTGGTTATGGGCGATCCGGGCCAGCCAGATGTCGCGCCATGTGTCGCCAACGATTTCGGGGTCCGGGGGCAGGTCGTTATGGGCGAACATCGTGGCCGACCAGTCAAAGTTATCCTTGGACAGACAGCCACCGACCCAATGAATGTCGGTCGCATAGCGGTCATCGGTCGAACCGACGGTGATAACGGTTTTCAGCGCGGGCGGCTGACGGGCGGCAATCTGCAATCCATTGAACCCGCCCCAGCTGATCCCATACATCGCGACCTGTCCGTCACACCAGTCCTGTGCGGCCAGCCAGGCAATGGCCGCCACGCCATCAAGCTGTTCCTGCACAGTATATTCGTCGTCGATCAGCCCTTCACTGTCACCGGTGCCGCGAATGTCCAGCCGGACGCAGGCATAGCCGTGGCCTGCCAGATACCCATGCATCGCATGATCCCGGCCCCGTGTCCCCTCGCGCTTGCGGTAGGGCAAATATTCAAGGATCGCAGGGACTTGGCCGATGTTCTGTGGCAGCCAAAGGGTCGCAGCCAGTCGAATGCCATCAGGCATCGGGATGAAGATATTCTCCATCAGACGGACAGCATAGGGAAAATCAGTCACAATCTGCGGCACGAGGGGCCCCCCCACCTCTTGTTGGTCAACCATATAACTAGCCGCGCGAGTCTGGCAACGGTTGGTTTTCGGGTGGGGGGGGCGCGTGGGTTTCACCCACCCTACCGTAGGGTGGG
>JANOMH010000211.1:0-2641 GCA_031420215.1 Rhodobacterales bacterium
CGATCCCACGCATCTGGTCTATCCGGTCTGGCGCGACCCCGACGTCCTCGACACCTGGTTCTCCTCCGGCCTCTGGCCCATCGGCACGCTCGGCTGGCCCGACCAAACCGAGGCGCTGAAAAAATACTTCCCCACCGATGTCCTGATCACCGGCTCTGACATCCTGTTCTTCTGGGTCGCCCGGATGATGATGATGCAGCTGGCGGTCGTGGGCAAAGAACCCTTCCACACCGTCTACCTGCATCAACTGGTGCGCGACGAGAAGGGCGTGAAAATGTCCAAGGTGCTGGGCAATGTCATCGATCCGCTGGATATCGTGGACGAGCTCGGGGCCGACGCCCTGCGCTTTACCATGGCCCAAATGGCGGCCATCGGCGGCGTGCTGAAACTATCCATCGACCGGATCAAAGGCTACCGCAACTTCGGCACCAAACTGTGGAACGCACATCGGTTCGCCGAAATGAACGGCGTGTTCGATGCACCCCGCCCCTCCGAGCCGCCACACCCCACCCAAACCGTCAACCGCTGGATCATCGGCGAAACCGCCAAAACCCTCGCCGAAGTCAACCAAGCCTTCGACACCTACCGCTTCAACGACGCCGCCAACGCGCTTTACGCCTTTGTCTGGGGCAAGGTCTGCGACTGGTATGTCGAGTTCTCCAAACCGCTGCTGCAAGGCGACGACACCACGCACAAAGCCGAAACCCAACAGACCATGGCCTGGGTGCTGGACCAAAGCTTGATCCTGCTGCACCCGATCATGCCCTTCATCACCGAGGAACTCTGGGGGCAGGCCACGCGGCAAAAGCCGCTCATCCACACCGACTGGCCGACCTACGGCGACCTCACAGACCCCAAAGCCCATCAGGAAATGACCTGGGCCATCGCGATGATCGACAACATCCGCTCCGCCCGCGCGCAAATGAACGTCCCCGCGGGGCTCTATGTCCCGGTCCTGCAACTCGACGCCGACGCCGCCGCCCAAACCGCCTGGACCAAAAACGAAACCCTGATCAAACGGCTGGCCCGGATCGAAAGCCTGACCCCCGCCACCCAAGTCCCCAAGGGAGCCATCACCGTCGCCACCCCCGGCGCCACCTTCGCCATCCCGCTCGCCGGGATCATCGACATCGCCGCTGAAAAAACCCGTCTGACCAAAGCCCTCGAAAAACTCAGCAAAGAAATCAACGGCCTGCAAAACCGGCTGCAAAACCCCAACTTCGCCACCTCCGCCCCGCCCGAGGTGGTCGATGAGGCCCGCGCCAACCTGTCAGCCCGGCAGGACGAAGCCGCCCAACTGCAAGGGGCCATCGCCCGACTGGCCGAACTCGGCTGATGCGTCCAATTTCTTTTGGCCCCTAAATATCCCCGCCGGAGGCTCCCGTCCCGACCACAGGAGCCTTTGGCGGCGGTATTTGGCCAACTTTCGAAAAAGCAAAGGTTGGGTTCAACCCATCTTGCGTCACGGCGTCGCCTGATCGCTCACACTCAGCAAAACAGTATAATCTGCCAGTACAGGCGCAGGGCCCAGCGCCTCGATCACTGCGACATCAGGGGTCAACCGGTCAAAGGTGAACAAATAACCCGCGGCCGCGCTGGCCCGGTCACCGTCAACACACAGATTGCACAGGACGACCGTGGCTTGCCCGTCATTGAGCTTAAGCACCACCCGGGTCATCCCCTCCCAAACACAATCCACGGCCGAAGGACAGCGCTGATCAGTGATCCCGGTCACAGCAACGGTAACGCCCGGTCCCGCCAACCCGGTTACTCCTCCTGCAGGGACCTCGATTGTGGTGCCCCCAGGCACAGCCAGCTGAATGCTGTCGGCGCAGACTGGAAGTCCGGCGCACAACATGGCTAAACCAGCCGCCACCACTTGCAATAACCGCACCATCCTGAACCCTTCCCTTGTTGACCCTGACAGTCAGACGCAGGCCCCACGCGGATCCTTGGCCAAACGCAGTTCGATCTTACCCATGTTTCCCGGCGAGGAGAGCCGCACTCTTGCAGCATATTACCATTTCGGCCAATCTTGCCCCATGATCAACGCCCCTCTCACCCCGCTTGCCGCCGCCTTACCCGCCACCGTGCCCTTTGTCGGGCCCGAGGCGCAAGAGCGGCAACGTGGAACCGCCTATGCCGCGCGGCTGGGGGCGAATGAAAGCAACTTTGGCCCCTCACCGCAGGCCATCGCCGCGATGCAGGCCGCCGCCAGCGACGGTTGGAAATACCCCGACCCCGAAATGCACGATCTGCGCAGCGCCATCGCCGCCCACCATGGTTGTGACACGGGCCACATCATGCCGGGCGAGGGGATAGACGGGCTGCTTGGCCTGATCTGCCGCCTGCTGATCGGGCCGGGCGACCATGTGGTCACCTCCGCCGGGGCCTATCCGACTTTCAATTTCCATGTGGCGGGGTTCGGCGGCACCCTGCACCAAGTCCCCTATTCCGGCGACCACGAAGACCCGGCGCGACTGGTCGCCAAGGCCCGCGAAACGCAGGCCAAGCTGATCTACATCGCCAACCCCGACAATCCGATGGGCAGCCACCACGCCGCCGACACCATCGCCCGGATGGTCGATAACGTGCCGCCCGGCGCACTGCTGATCCTCGACGAGGCCTATATCGACCTCGC
>JANOMH010000212.1:0-20745 GCA_031420215.1 Rhodobacterales bacterium
CTGGACCTCGGTGGTGATGTATTGGCTGGGCGATGATTCATTGGGTGGGCAGGCCACGGATGCGTTTATCGACCGGCGGATAGCCAATGTGATGCAGTTCGAAAAGTTCAAGTCACAGGTCAACGCCAGCCCGCTGTTGAAACCGCTGACCGGGCCGTTGTTGGGATTGTTGGGGAAAATCAAAGCACCGGCGCGTCTCCCGCCGGCGGATTTGCCTGGCAGCTGGACGCCACCGCGATGATGCAAGTGGTTGAGATTACGCAGCCTGGCGGGCCAGAGGTTTTAGTTTCGGGTCGCCGCCCGGTGCCTGTGCCGGGTCATGCGCAAGTGTTGATCCGCGTCGCTTTTGCCGGGGTCAACCGCCCCGATGCGCTACAGCGCGCCGGAATGTACGCGCCACCACCGGGGGCGAGCGATTTGCCGGGGCTGGAATGTTCGGGGGTAATTGAACGCGTAGGGCCCGGCGTGTCGCTGGCCGTGGGGACCGAAGTTTGCGCCCTTTTGCCCGGTGGCGGTTATGCCGAATATGTGGTGACACCGGCGGCGCATTGCTTGCCGGTGCCCGGCGGCATGACCCTGAAACAAGCAGCCTGCTTGCCCGAGACGTTTTTCACGGTCTGGTCCAACGTGTTCATGCGCGGTGGGTTGCAAGGCGGCGAGCGGTTTTTGGTGCATGGCGGATCGTCCGGGATTGGGACCACAGCGATCCAGCTGGCCCATGCCTTTGGGGCGCGGGTATTTGCCACAGCGGGCGATGATGCCAAATGCGCGGCTTGTGTAGGGCTTGGGGCCGAACAGGCGATCAACTACAAAACGACGGATTTTGTGACAGAGATGAAAGCCGTCGGCGGGGCCAATGTCATTCTGGATATGGTCGGTGGCGACTATATGCCCCGCAATATCAGCGCTTTGGCAGACGAGGGCCGGCTGGTGCAGATTGCATTCCTGCAAGGGCCAAAAGCCGAACTGAACATGGCCCCGTTCATGATGCGTCGCCTGACCTGGACCGGATCAACCCTGCGGCCGCAGTCCGATCTGGCGAAAGCGCGGATTGCCGACCAACTACGTGCGCATGTCTGGCCGCTATTGGCGGCGGGCAAGGTGGCCCCGGTGATGGATAGTGAATACCCGCTGGCCGATGCCGCTGGGGCCCATGCGCGGATGGAATCAAGCGCGCATATTGGCAAAATTGTTCTGCGGGTATCGTAGCGCGAGCTTTGGTTTGTGCTTTCTGCGGCCCGTGTTAACTTGATTTTGAAAACGGAGGTCGTCCCTGAGTCGACTGGCCCTTAGTTCGTTGATTTCATAAGGAAAGTCTCATGGCAAAAGGGACGCAACCATCGCCCGCTGGCGGATCGACCAAGAAGCCTGCAGCCGGCGCGCCAACTGCACCACCCGCTGGTAAACCCCCCAAGAAATAGCCGGGGATTGATCGCCACAGGCGGTCAGGTCGCTGACAAAGCACTGGCGGACTAATCCCGCCCTTGCTGTGTTGCTTTGTTGACTAGACCCGCCAACGTGGCGTCTGAGCGACAGGTCTGGTCGATTTTGCACTGTTTTCCCTGACGTGACCGCGCTAGATCATGCGCAACAAAGTTTCACGCCTTTTGCGCCAAGGAGAGCGACGCCGATGAAGGTTCTGGTCCCGGTCAAACGCGTGATCGACTATAACGTGAAGGTTCGTGTCAAAGCGGACGGATCCGGTGTCGATCTCGCCAATGTCAAAATGTCGATGAACCCGTTTGACGAGATCGCTGTCGAGGAAGCCATTCGCCTGCGCGAGGCGGGCAAGGCCGATGAAGTCATCGCTGTGTCCATCGGCGTGCGTCAGGCACAGGAAACCTTGCGCACGGCTTTGGCTATGGGGGCCGACCGGGCGATTCTGGTCATCGCAACCGAAGATGTGCACCAGGATATAGAACCGCTGGCCGTGGCCAAGATTTTGGCGGGTATCGTCCGTGAAGAGGCCCCCGGTCTGGTCCTGTGCGGTAAGCAAGCCATTGATAATGATATGAATGCCACCGGGCAAATGTTGGCGGCTTTGTTGGGCTGGTCACAGGCGACGTTTGCGTCAGAACTGTCTGTTGACGGCGATCATGCCACCGTGACCCGCGAAGTTGACGGCGGGTTGCAATCGATCAAGGTCAATATGCCGGCCATCGTGACTGTCGATCTGCGGCTGAACGAGCCGCGCTATGCATCACTGCCCAACATCATGAAGGCCAAGAAAAAGCAGTTGGATGAAAAGACCCCTGCTGATTATGGCGTCGATGTGACCCCGCGTCTGGCCGTGGTCAAAACTGTGGAGCCGGGCACGCGCAAGGCCGGGATCATCGTGAAATCGGTCGATGAGCTGGTGGCGAAACTCAAGGAAGTGGGGGCGATCTGATGGCTGTTCTGGTATTGGCCGAAGTCAACGAAGGCGCGCTGGCCGTTGATCTTGTTGCGAAAACCCTTACCGCTGTCGGCGGCTTGGGCGACGTGCATGTGCTGGTTTCTGGCATGGGCGGCGATGCGGCGGCGGCCACGGCGGCAAGCCTGGCAGGTGTGACCAGGGTTTTGTTCGCGGGCGATCATGCCCTGTGCCATGGCATGGCGGAACCGACCGCTGCCCTGATCGTGTCGCTGGCTCATGATTACGACCATATTGCCGCTGCCTCGACCTCGTTCGCCAAAAGTGTGTTGCCGCGTGCGGCGGCGCTGCTGGATGTGATGATCCTGTCGGAAGTGACCAAAGTGATCGACGTCGATACGTTTGAACGCCCGATTTATGCGGGCAATGCAATTCAAACCGTCAAATCCTCGGATTCTGTCAAAGTGATGACCATCCGCACCGCAGGGTTTGAGGCCGCTGGCCTTGGTGGGTTTGCCCCGATTGAAAATATCAGCAGCACGGTTGGCCCGGTTCTGTCGGAATGGCTCGAAGATCGGGTCGCCTCGTCGGACCGGCCGGAGTTGACCAGCGCTGGCATCGTCGTGTCGGGCGGGCGCGGCGTCGGCTCAAAAGAAGATTTCGCGATTATCGAAGCGTTGGCCGACAAGCTGGGTGCCGCGGTCGGCGCGTCGCGCGCTGCTGTCGATTCGGGCTATGCACCAAATGATTGGCAGGTTGGCCAGACCGGCAAGGTCGTCGCCCCCGATCTGTATGTCGCGGTCGGCATTTCCGGCGCGATTCAGCATCTGGCAGGCATGAAAGACAGCAAAGTGATCGTCGCGATCAACAAAGACGAAGAGGCACCGATTTTTCAGGTGGCTGATTTCGGGCTGGTCGCCGATCTGTTCACCGCTGTGCCAGAGCTGACTGCAAAGCTTTGATCTTGCTATGAGTTTCGAAAAAGGCCCACCCAATCAGGTGGGCCTTTTGTTTCAGGAATTGCTGGCCCGGATCGCACCTACCAGGGCCGCAGCGGCTTCTTGATGGGCGGCAATCCCCAGGCAGGCTGATGCCGCGTCCGCCTGAAGCGGCGAAAACACCATCCCTTCTGTCCCTGCCCCCGTCGCCCGGGGCGAGGGCTGAGCCATCACCACGCCGCGCACCAGCGGGCGCAGGCTGTCGATCATCTTGCGTGTGACAAACAGCGGGTCGGCCTGAAACGGGTTCGACCGGCTGTCCCATCTGCCATCCGAGGGAAGGTGGCCGGCAAACCAAAGCAAAAAAGTATGCTTGCCAATTTCGCTGAGAAACGTCGCCATCCGGCCCTGCCACGCGGCCTCAAGCTCCATCCTGACGATTTCAAACCGATCTGGCGACCGGGCGTAAAGCGTGCTGAGCATATGGCGGGTAAAGCAGAAGTCGGAAAAATCGACGTCCGGATAAATCGCGCTAAGCACGGTCGAGGCTCGCAAGAACCGGTCATTGCGGCGCGGATGCACCGTATAGAACCGGTTCGACATGTTCTGCGCGCCCATGACCTGCACGATATTCAGGCTGCTTTCGCGACAAATGTCGAGCATCGCGGGTTCGTTGGCATAGGCATCGACACTGGCATTTATCACGCCCAGATTGACGCAGATATCGCCCAGCGCCATTTCGACCAGCGCTGGAAACGGCGCTTCGATGAACCTGCCGTAGGTTTCGGTTCCGCCGACAAAGGCGATATATTTGCCATCCAAGGGCCGCTTTGGCCCCCGGAACAGGATTCGGGACGTTCCGTACCGGCACGGGGCATAGCTTAGCCCCGCTTCTTCAAGCGCTTCATGTTTCATGGTTCCCACCACTCTAGACTCTCACCACCAACCAGATTCGTCGCAAACCATTGCGAAATCCCTAAGTGGTCAGTTTGAGGCGGATTTTAGCGGCTTGTCGGCGCAGCGTCGGCCCTTGATGCCGAGGGGCGGGGGGGCCTATGTTGCGGGCGCAGGAAACAGGGTGGTTCGGATGAGCATTCAAAAAGTAGGGATCGTCGGCGCCGGTCAAATGGGCAATGGCATTGCCCATGTCTTTGCGCTGGCGGGCTATGATGTGCTGATCACGGATATCAGTGCCGATGCGCTGGCGGCGGCCCGTGCGGTGATTACCCGCAATCTGGACCGGCAGCTGACCCGTGGGGTGATTACCGCTGACAACAAAGCTGCGGCTTTGGGTCGAATCTCGGGCACCCAAACGCTGACCGATCTGGGTCAATGCGACCTGATCATCGAGGCCGCGACCGAGAAAGAGGCGGTCAAACATGCAATTTTCGAAAGCCTGCTGCCGCATCTGAAACCCGAAACGATATTAACCTCGAACACCTCTTCCATCTCGATCACCCGGCTGGCCGCCCGCACGGACCGGCCCGAAAAATTCATGGGATTTCACTTCATGAACCCGGTGCCAGTGATGCAGCTGGTCGAATTGATCCGGGGGATTGCCACCGACAAGCCCACCTTTGACGCCTGCCTGGCCGTGGTCGACCGGTTGGGAAAAACCGCCAGCAGTTCCGAGGATTTCCCGGCCTTTATCGTCAACCGGATCCTGATGCCAATGATCAACGAGGCGATTTATACGTTATATGAAGGGGTTGGATCAGTGCAGTCGATCGACACCTCGATGAAACTGGGGGCCAATCACCCGATGGGGCCACTGGAACTGGCCGATTTCATCGGGCTGGATACCTGCCTTGCGATCATGAACGTCCTGCATGACGGGCTGGCAGATACCAAATACCGGCCCTGTCCACTGCTGACCAAATATGTCGAGGCCGGCTGGCTGGGCCGCAAAACCAAGCGCGGGTTTTATGATTATCGGGGCGAAGTGCCGGTCCCGACCCGTTAACGTCTCAGCGCCAGAGTCTTTTCCCGCAGCCACGCCATAAAAGCCCTGGGGTCGCCCGCGCGTTCGGCAATTTCCGCCGGGCTGACCGGGGTGCCGACGACCGGGGATTGGGGTTTGTCCAGCGAATGCACGATCTCGTGCAACAGCAATCCCTGGCGCAGGGTGGCCGACAGGCGGTTGGCGATTTGGTACAGCCGTGAATTGGCCCCGGCGAAATAGCAGGGCACCACAGTGGCCCCGGATGTGCGGATCAGTTTGGCAGTGAACACATTCCATTCCGCCTCGACCGCTGGGCCAAACATGGTTTCAGATGTGGCCACCACGCCCGAAGGGAAAAGCGCGAGCAGTCCGCCGCGTTTCAAATGATCAATCGCCACAGCCCGCATGTCGAGCATTTTGCGCTGGGCATCAGCCTCGTGTGGAAAGGGCACTGGGATCATGTAGCTGGCGGCTGATTCGTCGATGCCGGTCAGCAGGGACCGGGTCAGAATCCGGTAGTCATTGCGCACCCGGCCGACCATATCGGCCAGAATCATCCCATCGACCAAGCCATGCGGATGGTTGGCAACAAGGATGACCGGACCCGTGGCGGGGATCAGGCGCAATTGTGCTTCGGGTGTCAGCAGATCAACTCCCATCACATCCAGACAGGCGCGCCAGAACGCCTGACCAGCGGGCGGCCCGCGCCGTTCAAACTCGCGGATGCGGCGGATAATGGTGATTTTGCCAGTCATCCACTCCGTCGCGCGGATGGCAAATCGCTTGCCCGGCGATTCGAATGTGTTGGAATAGGTCAGCGAACGACGGTCATAGACACGGGGCGCGTCCTCTGCCATAGCCCTGCGGGCCGAGATGTTCCGGGTCGTCGTATCGGTCACCGCAGCCTTGTCCTTTCGGCTTGTCTCCGGCGGAATTTAGTCACCCTCGCCGAATTTATTGGCCACAAGGGCCGCAATCGCGCGGGCCAGTTCTTCGGCCTGAGCACCCTTGGTTTCAACCTCAATAAAGGTTCCCTTGGATGCTGCCAACATCAAAAGGCCCATGATGCTGTCGCCTGACGCGCTCTGCCCGTCCTTGGATACCATTGCCGTTGCGTCAAAGCGTTCGACTGTTTCGACCAATTTGGCAGAAGCGCGGGCATGCAGCCCTTTTACATTGACGATTTGTATCCGCATAATCGCTAAATCTGGCCCATATCCGCGTCAACCGCGTGACTATCAATGTATTTGCGGCCGGCGGTCAGGGCGGCACTGACCGCATCGGGCACGGCTTGCTCCCGCGATTTGGTCAGCTTGATCAGCAGCGGAAGGTTCGCGCCATACAGGATGCGGCGGTTTTTCGGACTACAGGCACGCAGCGACAGGTTCGAAGGCGATCCGCCGAACATGTCGGTCACGATAACCACCCCGTCGCCGGTATCGACTGCATCGGCAGCGGCACAGATTTCGGTTTGTTTGGCCGCGCGGTCATCCTCGGGCCCGGTGGCAATGGTTGCCACCCCCGTTTGCCGCCCCAGCACATGTTCGACCGCCGCAAGATATTCGCGAGCCAGTCCGCCATGTGCCACGATCACGATACCGATCACGCGTCACGTCCCCGTTTTTCGGGCAAGGCTGCGGCCTCGGCCCGACGTTCCAATTCTCTATGCCGCTTAGATACTTGCCATCCGTCCTCTGCAAGGGCTTTGGCAAGCCGTTCTGCAACAGTGACGGAACGGTGTTGCCCGCCGGTACACCCAAAGCCGATGGACAGGTGCGATTTGCCCTCGTCCCGGTAGGCGGGCAGCAGAAGTGTGGTCATCGCCAGAATCTGGGTGAAAAACGCGTCAAAGCGCGGGTCGGCGGCGACATGGGCGTCAACCCCGGCGTCGCGCCCGTCCTGCCGGCGCAACCCGGGTTCCCAATGCGGATTGCGCAGGAACCGGCAGTCCAGGACGATATCCAGCCCGCGCGGCAGCCCGCGCTTATAAGAAAACGACTCGATCGTGATACCCAAAGAGCGCCCTTCTTCGGGGGCGAACCAACCTTCGACCTCGGCGCGGAGTTCATGCGGGGTCAGGCCGCCGGAATGGATCAGGATGTCGGCACGGGCGCGGATCGGCAGCAGCAGTTCGCGTTCGCGCCGGATGCCGGTGATCGGTGGATCGTTCGGCGCCAGCGGATGTCGTCTGCGGGTTTCGGAATAGCGCCGAACCAGTTCATCCTCTTCGCAATCCAGATACAGCACTTGTTCGGCGACGTCATCGCGAGCGGCGAGCTTGTCAATCGCCTCGATCAGGGCATCGGTGCCGAAATCGCGATTGCGCACGTCGATCCCCAGCGCCATTGGCCGGGCGAGCGGCGGCCCATCGATCAGCCGGGACAAGAGCGACAAAGGCAGGTTGTCGATCACCTCGTAACCCAGGTCTTCCAATGCGTTGATCGCAGTCGACCGCCCCGCCCCCGATGGGCCGGTGACCAGCACGATGCGCTGTTGGCCGACTTCGGCCGGGCTAGGCGCAAGAAAGGCAATGGGCGTGGGCATCATGACCTCCGACCCTGCTTAAGATATTGCAGGACTGCGGCAGCAAAATGGCCCGTCTCGACCTTGTGAAGCAGCGGCAGTGAAACGCCAAGATACGTGACAATCCGGTTTGGGGGAAGCCGTTCGGTTTCGGTCAGGTCCAGAGTGATGCAAAGCGTTACAGTTCCGGCGATACGTGGGGTGGCGTTCAGCAGGCCAAGCCCCCGCGCCTCGATCAGCCCAAGCAGCGCCGGGGGGCAACGGGCGATCAATTGGCCCTGTTCCACCGACAGTTCGGTGCCATCATCGGCAATAAGCTGACAGCCATACCCCATCAGCGCCAACGCCAGACTTGACTTGCCGCTGCCTGCGCCCCCGGTGATCAGCGCGGCCTGTCGGCCCCATGCCACGCAGCTGGCATGTAGCGTCAGCATCTGCGTCTAAACCGGCAGGCCCACGACAAAGCGCGCGCCCAGTGGTTCCGATGTCGGGTCATTGTCGCTGGGCCGGATGTTTTCGGCCCAGATCACGCCGCCATGCGCTTCGACGATTTGCTTGGAAATCGCCAGCCCAAGCCCGGAGTTATTGCCAAAATCGCCCGCCGGGCGTTCGGAGTAGAACCGTTGAAACACCTTGGTCAGCGCTTCTTCGGGGATACCCGGGCCGGTATCCTCGACCACGACCAGCACCCGGTTTTCGCGTTTGCGCACCCAGATGCGGATCGCGTCGCCTTCGCCACAAAACGAGATTGCATTGGTGATGATATTGACAAAAACCTGCGCCAGTCGCCCTTCGAGCCCCATGATAACAATGGCTTGGGAGGGCATGTCGGCGATATAGTCGATGCCCTTCTGACCAGCTTCCTTGGCCAGAAACTCGTTCAGATTGCCAAGCATTTTCAACAGATCAAGCGGCTGCTCTTCTTCTTTGACCAGTTCGCTGTCCAACCGCGAGGCACTGGCAATATCGCTGACCAGCCGGTCAAGGCGGCGCACATCATGTTCGATCACTTCAAGCATTTTGGCCCGTTGATCATCGCGGGTGACCATGCCCAATGTGCCCACCGCAGACCGGAGCGACGCCAGCGGGTTCTTGATCTCGTGGGCGACATCGGCGGCGAATTGTTCATTACCTTCAATGCGTTCGTACAAAGCTGCGACCATTCCGCGCAGTGCCCCGGACAGCCTGCCAATCTCGTCCGGGCGGCCGGTCAGATCTGGGATGCGGATCCGGTTGGGTGACATTTTTCGCGCATTGCGGTCGCGCCCCAGTTCGGCGGCAGCGGCCAGATCGGCGATGGGGTTGGCGATGGTCGAGGCCAAAACCAGGCTGAGACCGATCGACACCAGCACGCCAATGACGAACATCTGCAACACCTGTTCACGCTCGCGGCGGACCAGCATGTCAATCTCGCCCGCGGCACTGGTCATTGCCACCACGCCCACGGCGGCCCCGTTGTGCATGATCGGCGTGGCCACAGCGAAAATTGTATGGCCATCGGCATCGGTTTGGTTGGCGACAGTTGTGCCATTGGTCAGCACGTCCTCGACCATGCCCTGTGCCATAGAGCTCGCGTCAAAGGCAGGCCCACTGCCTGTGGCCGGTGCCAGAAGTCCAGCCAGCCCATCCCATGCGGCATTCAGCATGTCGGTGATCAGGGTGCCACCCAATTCGCGGTTAAGCCCCATGACCGGGGTCATTTCGGCTGGTGCCATGGCTTGCCCGATCAGCGCCTGCCTTGGGTCAAACACGAAAACCTCGACCCCGCCGCGCAGGTTCAGCCCTGCCAGCGTGGCCGTCGTATCAATCCCGTCACCGGTCATCAGATTGACCGGAGCGCCGACCGGCAGTTGCGCCTCGAACACATTGGCGACCAGTTCAGCCTCGCTCACCAGACCAGAGGCTCGCTGAAACGCCAGATTATCGCGCGAGGGCGTCAGATACAGCGTCCCCGCCACAAGCAGAATCACTGCCACCAGATTGAAAGTGATGATCTTGCGGGCAAGTGGCGAGCGGTTCAGCGTCAGCAGCCCGCGTTTGCGCCGGCTTTCGGTCAATTGCCGTTCAGCCGCACTGTCTGGGGCAATCCAGTCATCGCCCAAGACAATGTCGCCACCGGATCCACGCGGCCCGGAAGCCTGTGCAGCAGCTCTCCGGACCGAATTCAGGTCGCGAACGTCGATCTTAGGCGCGGCGCTCATCGGTTATTCTTCGTTGTAGCGGTATCCAATGCCATAAAGCGTTTCGATCGCCGAAAAATCATCATCTGCAGTGCGCATTTTCTTGCGCAAGCGTTTGATATGACTGTCGATTGTGCGGTCATCGACATAAACTTGATCGTCGTAAGCCACGTCCATCAGCTGATCGCGGGATTTCACGAATCCGGGGCGCTGGGCGAGCGCTTGCAACAACAGGAACTCGGTCACAGTCAGGGACACATCGCGCCCTTTCCATTTCACCGCATGGCGCAGCGGATCCATCGACAGGTGACCCCGCGCCATAACCTTGTTTTCCTCTGACGTATCAACGACTTCGCCAGAAATCACATCCTGCCGGCGCAGCAAGGCGCGGATCCGTTCGACCAGCAGGCGCTGCGAAAATGGCTTTTTGACATAGTCGTCAGCGCCCATCCGCAAGCCCAGGACTTCGTCAATCTCATCGTCTTTGGAGGTGAGAAAGATAATCGGCATGCTGGTTTTCTGGCGCAAGCGTTGCAGGAGGTCCATCCCGTCCATACGCGGCATCTTGATGTCCAGCACGGCCATGTCGGGCATGCGTTTGCTGAACGCATCCAATGCGGACTGACCGTCGTTATAGGTATCAACTTCGAAACCTTCGGCTTCGAGAGTCATAGCAACCGACGTCAGGATATTCCTGTCGTCGTCCACCAATGCGATTTTCGACATAGGGTTCACCTTACTGCTCAGGGGGTTCGTTCTTGCCTTATTTTCTAAAAGTATGTCGCTTTTTTGGCGTAGTGAATCAACTCTAAACTGCGAATCGCCCATGCCGTCGGGTTCCATTTGGGCCGAAAAGGCATAAGCAATGACTAAAATGCCTCACCTTTCTACATTCACCGGCTTTGATCCGCCGTGGTGGCGCTAACATCGGGCTGGTTGCGCTAACAGCCTCAAACGGTGCTTTTCACGAAGGAAATCATCATGTTATGCATTTGTTCGACGGGCATTTCCCGCCCTTGAGCAGGAGGCAGATCATGGATCACGGCCACGTCAATCCGGGCATGACATTGGATGCGCAGGGCCTGTATGGGCTGTCACAAGTATTTTACAATCAGTCCGTGCCAGAGCTGATGCAAGCCGCTCTGGACAAGGGCGAAGGGGTTTTGGGGCAGGGCGGTAGTCTTTTGGTCGCCACCGGCAAGCATACCGGACGCAGTCCAAAGGATAAATTCGTGGTCCGCACCGCCTCGGTCGAGCCGCATATCTGGTGGGATAATAATGCGCCCATGGATCCGGCAGCGTTTGACCAATTACGGGCGGATATGCTGGCCTATCTGCGGGGTCGCACGGCTTATGTTCAGGATTTGTTTGCCGGGGCCGATCCGGCGCATCGGCTGGATGTGCGGGTGGTGACCGAACTGGCCTGGCACGGGCTGTTTATCCGGCATCTGCTGCGCCGCCCGGATCCGGCCGAACTGGACCAATACCGCCCGGATTTCACCATCATAAATTGCCCCGGATTCAAGGCCGATCCCACCCGGCATGGCTGCCGCACTGAAACCGTCATTGCCCTGAACTTTGATGCCCGTCTGATCCTTATTGGCGGCACCGAATATGCGGGCGAGAACAAGAAAGCGGTGTTCAGCCTGCTGAACTACCTGTTGCCCGCCAAAGGCGTCATGCCGATGCATTGTTCGGCCAATCACGCGCCGGGCAACCCTGTGGATACGGCGGTGTTTTTCGGCCTGTCCGGCACCGGCAAAACCACGCTGTCTGCTGATCCGTCGCGGATTCTGATCGGCGATGACGAACATGGTTGGTCGGACCGGGGCACGTTCAATTTCGAAGGCGGCTGTTACGCCAAAACCATCGCCCTAAGCCCGCAGGCCGAGCCCGAGATTTATGCCACGACGCAGAAATTCGGCACGGTGATCGAGAATATGGTGTTTGATCCGGTGTCCAAAGCGCTTGATTTCAACGACAGTTCGCTGACCGCCAACATGCGCTGCGCCTATCCGCTTGACGCGATCAGCAACGCGAGTCCGACCGCTTTGGGCGGCCATCCCAAGAATATCATCATGCTGACCTGCGATGCCTTTGGTGTGCTGCCCCCCATTGCCCGGCTGACCCCGGCGCAGGCGATGTATCATTTCTTGTCGGGCTTTACCTCAAAAGTCGCGGGCACCGAGCGGGGGGTTACAGAGCCCGAGCCGACCTTCAGCACCTGCTTTGGTGCCCCGTTCATGCCGCGCCGCCCAGAGGTTTACGGGCGGTTATTGCAAGAGAAAATGGCCAGGCATGGCGCGACCTGCTGGCTGGTCAATACTGGTTGGACCGGCGGGGCCTATGGCACAGGTGCCCGGATGCCGATCAAGGCGACCCGCGCTTTGCTTGCCGCCGCTTTGGATGGATCGCTCAGCGAACAGGTGTTCCGCAAAGACCCGCATTTCGGCTTTGACGTGCCGGTAGCGGTGGATGGGGTTGATCCCGGTCTGCTCGATCCGCGCCAGACCTGGGCGGATGTGGCCGCTTATGACCGGCAGGCGGCCAAGCTGGTTGATATGTTCGTGCGCAATTTTGCGAAATATGTGCCGTTCATTGACGAAGATGTGAAGGCGGCGGCAATCGGCTAAATCCGCAGCACTGGCTTGACAGCACAGGGCAATGGGGCAGACTGAGGCGATGAAAATCAGGTTTCATCGCCCGCTGTTCGCCGTCACCCTTGTTGTGGGTGTGCTGACCGCAGTTCCGCTTTGGGCGCAGAGCATCGATCAGCTTGGCCCGCTGATGTCTTCGTTTCGGACCGGCATTTTTTGTGCGCCAAAGGTCGTCAATACCACCCCCGCCCCTGATACGGTGGCCGGGGTCAGCAATGTGATCGAGGATGTGCCGCCCTTTGTATCCGCCGGCCGCAATGTGCCTGCTGTGCTGGGCATGGGGTTTGGCATTCTATCCAGTTCCAAACAACAGATGTTGCTGGATGTGCTGGTCGTCGTGACCCATCCGCCGATGGGCGAGGATGGGGTCACCCGGCAAAGTTATTACACCGAGTTCACTGATATCGGTGAATCGATGACCCTGTATCAGTTTGACTACGCCTATGAACTGGTCGAGGGGCCCTGGACGATTGCGGCGATGCAGGGGAATGAATTGCTGTTCCGCGCAGGTTTTACCGTGGTCCCGCCTGCAATGGTGCCGGAACTGGCCGGGGTTTGTGGCTATGAAGATCTGCTGTCCTGACCGGCGTGGTGGGTTGAAACCCACCTTACTGTCGGTCTGTCCTGCTGAAAATCAAGGTGGGTATTAACCCACCTTACCTGACCGGATCAAACTGTGCGTCCTGCAATGTGCAGTCGCGGATCGTATCAGCCGCGCAACGCCGAAATTCCAGATCACGGGTCAGGCAAATCCTTGCCTCCTGAATATACCCAGCCTGACAGGTCACAGTGATTTGTTCCCGGCGCAGGTCAGGATTTTCAGCCAGAAACGCATCCTCGACCACCGCGGCGGGCAGGTTGACCGTGTGGTCCAGCCGTTCAAACACCGCAGGGCGGACCACGCGCGCATAGGCCAGCCGGGCGAAGGCGTAGTAGTGGCCGGGTGACAGGCCGGAACAGACCCCATGCGCATCCCATTCATGCCACGCCAGACCGGAGGTGCCCATGATATCCGCCATCGCCCCGGTTTGGGCCCGGGTAGGGGCGTTGAAACTGGTCCGGCACCGCTCTGGCCAACCGGATTCGTATTGTGGCCAAAGGCCATGCAGCACCCAACCGAAATCCTGCGAAGCATCGCATTGCGGTGAGCCTCGGTCATCCCCGGTCAGGGCGCACCAGTTGGGCGACCAGGACAAGGACATCACGTAATAGTCGAAGTCTCCCGCGACGTCTTGTGCCTGGCCGGGGGTGGCAAGCAGGGCAAACAGCAGCGCAAACAGTCGGGGCATTTTGATCTTTCCTATCGGGGCAAGGCCCAGTATATAGACCCGAAGATCCCCGACAATGCGAACGACGGCCCGCCGGGCCCCCCATTCAGGGGTTGGGGAAGAATTGTTTGACGTCTGAGGAGAAACACGATGTCCGATAAACCGATCATGGCACGGGCCACCGCCGTCTGGCTGGTGGACAATACGACAATGACCTTCAAGCAGATCGGCGATTTCTGCGGTATGCATGTGCTTGAGGTGCAGGGCATTGCGGATGGCGATGTGGCCACAGGGGTCAAGGGGTTTGATCCGGTCGCCAATAACCAGTTGACTGCCGCTGATATTGCCAATGCCGAAAAGAACCCGGATTTTGTGCTCAAGCTGAAGTTCAACGCCTCGGCCGTGGGCGAGGAAAAGCGCCGGGGGCCGCGCTATACCCCCCTGTCCAAGCGGCAGGACCGGCCGGCATCCATCCTGTGGCTGGTCAAATTCCACCCTGAATTGTCGGATGGGCAGGTCAGCAAACTGGTCGGCACTACCAAGCCGACGATCCAGGCCATCCGCGAGCGGACCCATTGGAACATCGGATCCATTGACCCGATTGATCCGGTGGCTTTGGGCCTGTGCCGGCAGTCCGAACTGGACGCCGCCGTGCAAAAGGCCAACGCCAGGAAACTGCGCGAAGGCGGGACAATTTCCGATGACGAACGGCGCAAGCTGGTCTCGACCTCGCAAAGCCTGACCATGCCGGTCGAGCCGAAAATGCCCGAAGGGCTGTCGGGACTGGAGACATTTGGCATTGTCGATATGGGCGACGATCCGCGCGGCGATGACGACGAAGATGATCATCTGGACGTGTCGGATGCGGACAGCTTTTTCAATCTGCCCGACGATACGGATGATGACGAAGACGAAGGCAAGGGGCGGCGGCGCTAGCCCCCATTGCCCTGATGCCCAGCGAAATCCCGGTGCGCGTTGGCCGGGATTTCTGATCCTCGAACTGTGATGGCATATCAGGGCTTGCGTAATCATCCGGTGCCCATCGGCCTTGCGGAGTTGTCCATGTCCCGTCTTGTCTTTTTGCTGCTCTCCTTACTCGGCAGTCCGGCTTTTGCTTTGGATAACTGCGATGAATGGTGGTTCACCCGCAATCTGATCTTTGACCGGGCGGGGTATTGTTTTGCCTCACCCTTGGGACAGGCGGTTTTTGACAATGACGGTTGCAGGCCGGGCGATCCGAACCTGGACGGCGCCAGTCAGACGATCGTCGCGGGCATTCAGGCGCTGGAACAGCAATGGGAGTGCAAAGTTGATACACAGCGCCCGACCCTGAACATTCCCAATCTGCCTGCCAGGATGGCACTGGGCGATATCCCGGTCCCGGATGAATATGAAAGCGGCTGCATGGGTTGGCGTGGGGCACCGATTCCACTGCGGGAAGCGCGCGACGATGCCGCGCCGGTGATCGCCAACATCGCAACAGGGGCCGATATCTATTACGGATTTGTGCAGGTCGATGGCTGGGATTTTGTGCTGTCGCAGGCCGGTGTGATGGGCTGGATGCGGCGCGTGCTGTTTGATGCGAGCAGTTGTGCGGCCAATGCCGGTTGACCGGGCCTATAACGCCCGCCGGGCCTTGAGCGCTGCCGAAATCGTGCCGTCATCCAGATAATCCAACTCGCCCCCCACGGGCACCCCTTGGGCCAATGTGGTAACGGTGACCCCAGGCAATTGATCAGCAATGTAATGCGCCGTGGTTTGCCCATCGATGGTGGCCCCCAGGGCGATAATCACTTCGGTCACCTGTTCGGCCTTGATCCGGTCCAGCAGTTTGGGGATGCGCAATTCATCGGGACCGACGGCATCAAGGGCGGAAAGGGTCCCGCCCAGCACGTGATAGCGGCCCTTGAACACCTGCCCCCGCTCCATCGCCCACAGATCGGCCACATCCTCGACCACGCAAATCTGCCCGATCGCGCGTTTGTTATTGGCGCAGATGTCGCAGATATCCGTGGTGCCGATATTGCCACAATTCAGGCATTCCCGTGCCGTAGTGCCGACCTTTTGCATGGCTTGGGCCAAGGGCAGCAATAACAGGCTGCGCTTTTTGATCAAATGCAGCACGGCGCGACGGGCAGAGCGCGGCCCAAGGCCGGGCAGGCGGGCCATCAGGTCGATCAACGCCTCGATGTCTTTGGTGCCGTTGGTCATGGTTTCATGGACCTGCACCTGTTGCTGCGACTGAGCCTCCGGCGGGGATATTTTAAACCCAAAGAAATACAAGAATACTGGCTATTTCTTTGGGTTTCAAATATCCCCGCGCGGCGCGCATTGAAGTTTTGTTTGCTGAAGCGAAAAACCGAACCACAAAATTCAAAACGGCAACTTCATGCCTGGTGGCAGGCCCAGCCCTTCGGTCAGTTTACCCATTTCAGACTGTGCACGGTCCGCCGCCTTGGCCTGCGCATCCTTGATCGCCGCAAGGATGAGGTCTTCGGCCACTTCTTTATCGGTGTCGTTGAAAATCGACGGATCGATGGACAGCGATTTCAGTTCGCCCTTGGCCGTTGCGGTCGCCTTGACCAGCCCTGCGCCCGACTGCCCCTCGACGATGATGTTGTGCAGTTCATCCTGCAGCTGGCCCATCTTGCCCTGCATATCCTGCGCGGCTTTCATCATCTTGGCCATATCGCCCAACCCACTCAGCCCGCCTAGTCCTTTGAACATCTTTGTTCTCCCGCTTTGACGGATGAATACAGGCCGCAGATGAGAGGGACAAGTCAGTCCTCTTCGAACGGGTCCCATTCGTCGGGGACTTCGGCCAAAGCCTCGGACAGGGCGGTTTCCACTTTGGCCGCTTCGGTCCGGATCGCAGTGATCCGGGCCTTTGGGAACGCCGCCAGCACGGCCATCACCAGCGGATGCATCGCGGCCTGTTCTTTCAGGCTGGTGTCGGCGGCATCGCGCACCTCGGCAATGGTCGCCGCACCGCCCTGGTTCACGACCGATATGGCCCAGCGGTTTCCGGTCCACAATTGCAGCCGCGACCCAAGCCGTTGCGCGAGGTCCGGGGCGGCACCCGGCCCCGGTTCGATTTCGATCCGCCCCGGGGAATAGCGGGCAAGTCGCAGGGTGGTTTCGACCTCGACCAGAAGTTTCACGTCGCGGTGATGGCGGATCAGCTCGACCACGTCATCGAATTGCGCAAAGCGGGCGAGGTTGGATTCGGGGTCGAGAGCGACAGCCAATTGCGCCGATGGCCCGCGCGGGCCGGGATGGGTGGGTGTCGGTGTTGAACTCATCGCCGTAGTGTTGCCCGAGGGGGCCGGGCGCGGGGCGTTGCCGCCACTGGTGGGCGGCTGCGGCGCGTCCTGAATCCGCCGCATCAGTTCCTCGGGCGTCGGCATGTCGGCCACATGGGTCAGCCGGATCACCGCCATTTCGGCGGCCATCATCGCATTCGGGGCAAGGGCCACTTCCTCGAGCGATTTCAACAACATCTGCCAGAACCGCGCCAGCACCCGCATCGGCAGCCCTTGGGCCATCGCCAGCCCGCGCATCCGCTCGTCCGGGCCAATGGTCGGGTCATCGGCGGCGTCGGGGGTGATTTTGATGACAGACACCCAATGCGCAATCTCGGCCAGATCGCGCAACACGGCCATGGGGTCGGCCCCTTCGGCATATTGGGTGGACAGTTCGGTCAGCGCCTGTGCCGCCTCGCCCCGCAGGATCATGTCGAACAGATCGAGCACCCGGCCCCGGTCGGCCAGCCCGAGCATGGCGCGCACTTGCGTGGCAGTGGTTTCCCCGGCCCCATGCGAAATGGCTTGGTCCAGCAGCGATGTGGCGTCCCGCGCAGACCCTTCGGCGGCCCGAGTGATCAGCGCCAGTGCATCATCGGCAATCAATGCGCCTTCGGATTTGGCGATCTTTTGCAACAAGGCAATCATCACCTCGGGCTCGATCCGGCGCAGGTCGAAGCGTTGGCAGCGCGACAGGACCGTAACCGGGACTTTGCGAATCTCTGTGGTGGCAAAGATGAACTTCACATGGGCAGGGGGTTCTTCGAGCGTCTTCAAGAGTGCGTTGAACGCCCCGGTCGACAGCATATGTACTTCGTCGATGATATAGACTTTGTAGCGGGCAGAGGCGGCGCGATAGTGCACGGAATCAATGATTTCGCGGATATTGGCGACGCCGGTATTGCTGGCCGCATCCATCTCCATCACATCGACATGCCGCCCTTCCATGATCGCGCGGCAGGGTTCGCAGAGGCCGCAGGGTTCGGTGGTCGGCCCGCCGGTTCCATCTGGGCCGATGCAGTTCATTCCTTTGGCGATGATCCGGGCGGTGGTGGTTTTGCCGGTGCCCCGGATCCCGGTCATGATGAAGGCCTGCGCGATGCGGCCAGCGTCAAACGCATTCTTCAGGGTGCGCACCATCGCATCCTGGCCCACCAGATCGGCAAAGGTCTCGGGCCGGTATTTCCGGGCCAGAACACGGTAGGCGGGGGTGTCGGTCATAGTTGGGCTTTCCGGGATTCGCTTTAGCCCCGCCAAACTAGGCGGGGGCGGGGCCAAATGCCATCACAACTCGCAGCGTTTGTGTTTCATCCGCTGTTTGCCCTGCTTGGCCATCTTGCCAAAGTTGCGGGCACGGGCGTGGCGTTGGGCGATGCTTTCGCTGTTGAACTGATCCTCGCGGGACAGTTTTTGCCAGCGGGTCAATCGTTCTGGGTCCAAAGTGCCCGCTGCAATCGCCGCCTGCACCGCGCAGCCCGGTTCCGACACATGGGCGCAGTCGGAAAACCGGCACGTCCCGATCAGATCGGTCACATCGGAAAACACCGCCTCGATCCCGTCCGCCGCATCGGACAGTTGCAATTCCCGAATGCCGGGTGTGTCGATCAGCCAGCCGCCTGCCAACGTCGGCCTTAACGCCCGCGATGTCGTCGTGTGCCGCCCTTTGGCGTCATCCTCGCGGATGTCCTGCGTCAGGGCGGTGATGCCGGTCAGCTGGTTCTGGAGCGTGGTCTTGCCGACACCCGAGGACCCCACCAAAGCCAAAGTCTGCCCCGGCCCGCACCATGCGCCAAGGCGGGCCACATCCTCGGGGTCATGGGCGTTCAGCGCGAATGCCACGACCAGCGATGACAGCCGGGACGCGGTTTTCACATAGGCGGCGGGGTCGTCGGACTGGTCCGCCTTGGTCAGCACGATCAGCGGCAGGCAACCTGCGGAACTGGCCATGGCCAGATAACGCTCCAGCCGCGCGACGTTGAAATCGTCGTTGCAAGAGGTGACGATGGCCAGCGTGTCGACATTGGCCGCGATCAGTTGCCGGTCGGCGGTGGGACCGGCCGCTCGGCGGGCAATCTCGGTGGTGCGGTCCAGCCTTTGGGTGGCGCGGGGGCCAAGGATCAGCACCCAGTCGCCCACGGCATAAAGGCCGGTGGAATCGGGGGTGACGACCGAATGCAGACCTGCCTCTGACATCACGGTCAGGCTGCTGCGGGTAACTTCTGACACGCGGGCCGGGGTGCCTGCGGTCTCAGCGTCGAGTTGGGATGCGAAATGGTCCGACCAGCCAAGGTCGGCAAGGGTGGGGTTGGTCAATTCGGATAGCCCTGAAACGAAGTGCAAGGACCCGCGGTCAGGCGGGCGGTTCTTCGGGACGGGCGGGGCGGCTTTACGCGGCCCGGGCCCGGAGGGTGATGACACTGGCCATGATGATCCTCCGTTTCTGGCGTTACATAGGTGAGAGGCTGACAGCGACCCAAGTGGGTCTCGTTGTGGCTGCTTCCTTCCGGACCTGACCAGGTTGGCGAGGCACCTGCCCGCGCCACCCTCTCGGCATCTCATATAAGTGCAGGCGGACGTCTTGGCAAGTTCCCCAGAGTCGGACAATTATGTCCGACCTACCCCGGCCATCCGGCAGGTCGGACATATTTGCCCGACTCCCACCCCTGGATCGATCTACGCGCCCTCCCATCAAAGGACCGCCACCATGCCCCATCTTAAGCGTATCATCTGGCCCGATTTCGGCGCGCCGGTATTGCCGCCGCCTTTGACCCTGCCCGACATGGAAACCCGGCTGGCCGCGATCCGCGCGACAATGGCCACGCGCGGGCTGACGCGGTTGGTGATCTATGGCGACCGGGAACATTTCGCCAATATGCTCTGGGCCACCGGATTTGATCCACGCTTTGAAGAGGCGCTGCTGATCATTGGCCCGGATAGCGCCACATTGGCGGCGGGCAACGAATGCCTGACCTACACGGCGATATCGCCATTGGTGGGGTCGGGCGCCATCGCGCCAGTCCTGTGCCCCAGCCTGTCGCTGATATCCCAACCGCGCAGCGGTGGGCTGCGGATGGGCGACCTGATTGCGGCACATGTTGGCGCGACCGATAGTGTTGGCACGGTCGGCTGGAAATATTACGGGTTGGATGAGGTGGATACTCCCGAGGCCGCCATTGAACTGCCGTCCTTCATCACCGATCTGCTGCGGTCCCATGCGGCAACAGTCAATAATGCCACCGACCTGTTCATGCATCCCGGTCATGGGCTGCGGTCCACCGTCACCCCGCCCGAGATTGCCCGGCTGGAGTTTGCCAACCACATGGCCGCAGCTGCAATGCGCCGCATCGCCTTTGGCCTGCGCGAGGGGATGACGGATTTTGAAGCCTATGCAAGGGCACAGGTCGGTGGGCTGCCACTGAACTGCCACAGCACCTTTGCGACCGGCGCGATGGACCAGATGGGCCTGAGCGGCCCGACCGGGCAGATTATCGTCAAAGGCCGGCAGATTTCGTTCAATGTCGCCCATTTTGGCAGCAACATCTGCCGGGCCGGGTGGGTTGCTGAAACCGAAGCAGATTTGCC
>JANOMH010000213.1:0-3056 GCA_031420215.1 Rhodobacterales bacterium
GTAGGGTGGGTGCAACCCACGTGTATCGGCCTATTCACTACAAACATAGACCGCGCTGCCGACCGTCATTACGGTAACGGCGGCGGCAGTCATGGCGGCGGGGGTGGATAGGGCGGCAGTGACGCTGGTCGCAGTGGACCCCAGCGTCTCCAGCAAGACACTGCGCTGTCCGGTCAGCAACATCGCGCCCGAACTGTGCGTCAGGCCCAGCAACCCGGTCTGCGGCGGGGCAAGGACGGCTTGCATCATGCCGCCCAAAAATCCCGTGACCTGACCCTGCGCGAGATTGACCCGGTCGCAGATGGTTTTCTGGCAGCGACCGCGGAAATTGCGCACGCCGGGAGCCAGTAAAAACCCTTCGGTTTCAGCATCATAGCTCAGGCAATAGCGGTCAATCTGGTCCACTGCCAGAACCGCGCCCAAAAACGCAATCGTGGTTTCACTGTCGCAGGTCAAAGGCGCGCCCCAGGCCCGGTTCCAGGTCTGGCTGGGCCAACCCATCCACCGTTCGCGCAATGTCACCCCTGTGGGGTCGGCAAGCACTGCCCCGGCGGCAACCACCATTTCGGTCCCGTTGACCCGTGCGATGCAGGACTGGTCCTGGGCCAGAGCAGGGCCTGCCCAGAGGCAGACCAAGAGCCCAAAGAGCTTAGGCCGGGCGGCGCTGGTCAAAGCTTTTCAGAATAAAGCTGGGGGTGTCGTCACCCATGCCAACCACACGGTCGCTCTGGGGTTCGCGGCGTTGGCGGGTGGCACTGTCTGGGCTGCGCTCGGGCCGGGGGCTGCGGTCGGGTCGCGGACCACGGTCAGGCCGCTCCCGTTCGGGCCGGTCCCGCTCGGGCCTGCTCCGCTCGGACCTTGCATGTTCAGGCTGGTCGCGCGTGAACTCGGGTTGCACTGCCGCTTCAACAACCTCGACCAAATCGGGCGCGGCGGCTTCAACTACAGGCGCTGCGGCCCGGTTCCGTTCGGGGCGGGGGCCACGGCCACGGGTCCGTTCCGGCTCACGTTCGCTGGATTGGGTAGGTTTGCGGGCCGGGCGTGCTTCGGTTTCCTCGGGCATCGGTTTGCCTGCCATCGGATTATCCATCCGGGGAATCGCGTTTTGCACCAGCTTTTCAATCGCCTCAAGGTTCTTTTCGTCCCGGGGCGAACAAATCATGATGGTCTTGCCCGACCGCCCGGCGCGCCCGGTGCGGCCAATCCGGTGGACGTAATCTTCGGCATGGCTGGGCACGTCAAAGTTCAGCACATGGCTGACGGCGGGGATATCAAGGCCGCGCGCGGCCACATCCGAGGCGCAGAGGAACCGGATCGAGCCATCGCGGAACCCATCCAACGTGCGCATCCGCACCGATTGGTCCAGATCACCGTGGATCGGTTCGGCGTTATAGCCATATTTCTTGAGGGATTTGGCGACCACATCCACATCAATCTTGCGGTTGCAAAAGATGATCGCATTGGTGCAGGCCGCACCCTCGCCATCGATGATTGCGCGCAGCACGGCCCGTTTTTCACTGCCTTCGTTTTCACGTTTGCTGGCTTTGAACATCACCACGCTTTGCGCGATATTCTCTCCGGTGGTCGCAGCCCGGGCCACTTCGACTTTTGCGGGATTGGACAGGAACATATTGGTAATACGTTCGATTTCCGGCGCCATGGTGGCACTGAAAAACAACGTTTGCCGGGTGAACGGGGTCAGGTTGAAAATGCGTTCGATATCGGGGATGAACCCCATGTCGAGCATCCGGTCCGCCTCGTCCACCACCATGATCTGTACGCCGGTCAGCAGCAATTTGCCACGCTCGAAATGGTCGAGCAGCCGGCCGGGGGTGGCGATCAGCACATCGACGCCCCGGTCGATCAGCAGATCCTGTTCCTTGAAACTGACCCCGCCGATTAGCAGCGCCTTGGTCAGTTTCGTGTGCTTGGCATAAGTGTCAAAGTTTTCAGCGACTTGCGCGGCCAGTTCCCGCGTCGGGCACAACACCAGTGACCGCGGCATCCGCGCCCGCGCCCGGCCCCGCCCCAGCAGGGTAATCATCGGCAGCACAAAACTGGCGGTCTTGCCGGTGCCGGTCTGCGCAATGCCCAGCACATCGCGGCCCAGAAGGGCGGGGGGAATGGCCCCGGCCTGAATTGGGGTCGGCGTGGTATAGCCGGTGTCGATTACGGCCTGCAAAACCTTGGGATCAAGGTGCAGGTCGGAAAATTGCACAGGCGAGGTGTAAGAGGTCATGGAATCTGTCAAGGAAAGCCCTTTCATTGGTTGCGGCCTTGAGTGGCCGCGAATGAAGCGGCCCGCCCGGCCGGATTGCCGGGGCGTGTGACATGGCAGGCCCTTACGCCTGGCCTGCGCAAAGGTCAAGAAAATCATCGATTTGTGATCCCGCGAACTGGCCGGTTGCCAAAGCTGGTTCGCTGCATCAACGGGCGGGTGCCGGACCCAGGGCAGCTGTATCGCGCCATTACAATCTCGTTCCAGGCTTGACGCGGCGCGCCGCTTCGGCATTTTTGCGCTGATGCCTCCGCAGTGGGGCCAAAACGCGAAAGGAACGGATGATGGCGATGAAACGCAGGGCAAGTGCGGTCTGGAACGGCGATCTCAAGACCGGGACCGGCAAGGTCTCGACCCAGAGCAAGGCGCTCAGCAATTTGCCCTATGACTTCAAGATGCGGTTCGAGGACGCGCCGGGCACCAATCCCGAAGAATTGATCGGCGCGGCGCATGCGGGCTGTTTCTCGATGGCGCTGTCGGGGGAACTGGAAAAGGCCGGAATGGTGGCCGAGGAGATTGCCACCACCGCGACAGTCACGCTGGATTTCCCCGATGGGGCCGCGACGGTGACGATGATCCATTTGGACCTGACGGCAAAGATCCCCGGGGCGACCGACGCCGCATTTCAGAAAGCAGCGGCGGATGCCAAGGCGAACTGTCCGATTTCAAGACTGTTGAAGGCCGAGATTACGCTGACGGCGAAGCTGGCGTAAGCCGCCGCGTGGGTTTCACCCACCCTACGCGGCATTGCGCAAGCCGCCGCGTGGGTTTCACCCAC
>JANOMH010000214.1:0-1572 GCA_031420215.1 Rhodobacterales bacterium
CGCCGATCTTGCCATCGGGCGAATGCGACACGGTGACGGGCACGTCAGTATGCCCGAACCGGACCGACTGCGCGTGGTCTTCGGTGGGGCTTTCACCGGGCTTCAGCACGAAAAGATGGGGGGTGTACCGGTCGCGCGGCAAATGCGTGCAAAGGTTCAGCACCGCTTCGGGGACACCGCCGCAACCCAGAGTGTTGAGGACCATGCCGATTTTGCGGGCGGTCATGCCGGCACACTTTCGATCTGCGCCACAAGGCGGTCGATCCGGGACGGATTGGCCTGATCCTTGCGCAGGTAAACCAGCAACCGCGCTGCTACAGCCTGCGCCCGATGCCAGCGCAGGGTCTCGGCATCGGGCAAAGCGCGGCGGTCATGGTAGCCTTGCAGATAGGCTGCCTGACAGACCGCCCGGTCTGCGTTGGCGGCAAGGTCGTCGGGCAGACTGACAAGAAAGCGCGCGATGTCGGCGGCGGCGTCGCCCGCGTGGCAAAGGTCGAAATCGACCAGCGAGAGCGCGTCATGCAGCCCTGTATGCAGGTCTCCGATGCGGTGAAGGGTTGCCCGCAGATCGGCAGGGAAACCGCCGGACAGCGGCGTGCCAGGACAAAGCGAGATCCGCAAGCAGCCCGCCGCGTCCAAAGCATGCAGATGGGGCATACCAAAGCCAGGGCTGGCCCCCAGAGCCGCCTGTGCCGCCAGCAGGCGGAACCCGGCCTCGCGCGCCCGGTCCGGGCGTTTGACTTTAACAATATGCTGCGCCCTGTCGCGGGGCTGGTGCAGGAGTGTTGCCCGCCGCAAGGGCACATAGCGCAGCATCTGCCATTGCCCCTTTTGGTTCGCCAGACTTGCAAGTGCAGGCAGAGCCGGATCATCCGGCAAGTCGATCCAGTGCATCCGCTCCGGCCATGCCAGCAGTGTGCGGGCGCGCAGCCCGCCAAAGGCACCGGGATCAGGGCATCGCACAGACCAATCCAGCGACTTGATCGCGACCCTGCCGGTGGATTTCACCCGTGCCTTGAGGTCCGACATGACGGTGGCATCCGGTCGGCCAAGGATGGCCTGCGCGGCGGGATCAATCGCAATCCTGCCGGCAATCCCGTCCATGAACCGGGCAGCAGAGCCATCGGTGACAAAGCCATAGGGGCGCCGGAATGGCCATGCACGGATCAGCATGGCGTCAACATCAGGCGCATCAGCGGTATTGTCGCGGGGTTCAGCCGCTGGGCAAAGAAGCTGGCGCATTGCAGGCGGGCACAGGTCAGAAACCAGTCATAGTGCTGGCCCGCGTCGCGCCTGACTTCGGCGACTGCTACCTGCGCCCGTACAGGCGCGATGCCGCCAAGGGCCTGTGCCATGACAAGACGCATTTCCAGCTTTGCAAGGTCATACTCTGGGTCGCCCAGAGATAGGCTTTCAGTGTCGATCAGCGTGGTCATGGGGCCCGAAAGAAAGGCATGTTCCAGCTTCATGTCGGCATGGATAGGGCGCAGTCGCACCGGGGCTTGCGTGTTTTCCAGACGACGCAAAAGACCGGCTGCCTGTTGGCCCGCCACTTCATCGGCCAGCGCAATC
>JANOMH010000215.1:0-4438 GCA_031420215.1 Rhodobacterales bacterium
GCGAAGAACCCTGCATTTCCGCGGCATTATTGTGCATTTCTGAACATGAACTATTTTACCCGACACGCGATCATTGCCAACACTGCCGCCGCTGGCCTTCGGATATCAAAGCCTATAATCCGTCAGCCATGATGGAAACGCGCACCCCCAACTTCCTGTTCCGCCACCGCGATTTCGGCCTGTTCTGGGCCGGGATGCTGTTGGTCAATGTGGCCGTCCAGATCGAGGCTGTGACCATTGGCTGGCAGATATACAGCCTTGGCCGGGAAACCCGCAGCATTGGCGAAAGCGCGTTTCTGGTTGGCATGGTGGGTCTGGTGCAATTCGTGCCGCTGTTCCTGCTGACACTCTGGGCCGGGTCGCTCGCCGACCGGCATTCGCGCCGGTTTATCGTGCTGCTCAGCCTTGGGGTCGAGGCGCTAAGCGTGCTGGGGCTGGTGGCCATCGCTTTGGAACCAGACCCACAAATCTGGCATATCTTTGTGATTGCTGCCTTTTTCGGGGCCGCGCGGGCGTTCCTGTCGCCCGCAGCCTCGGCGCTTGTACCGATGCTGGTGCCGATTGCGGATATGCCGCAGGCCATCTCGTTGAAATCGCTCAGCTGGCAGGCAGCGGTTATCATCGGGCCATGGATCGGCGGGTTGCTGGTGGCGCTGTCGACCGCCACGGCCTATGGAGCGGCCGCGGGGTTATTTTGCATAGGGATCATCATCATCCTGCTGATGCGGACCAATACGACGCCGCAGCGGCAGCCCGGCAGCCAGATTGAACAAATCCGCGAGGGGCTGGTTTATGTCTGGAACCACAAGATCATCTTCGGGGCGATTTCGCTTGATCTGTTCGCGGTCTTGTTGGGCGGGACGACGGCGCTGCTGCCCGCTTTTGCCAGCGACATTCTGAAAGTCGGCCCCGAGGGGTTCGGACTGTTAAGATCCGGCCCCGCCATTGGTGCGGTCATCATGGCGCTGATTCTGGCGCGCTGGCCGCTGAAACGCAACGCCGGGCCCCGGATGTTCTGGGCGGTGGCGGCCTTCGGGCTGGCGACCATCATCTTTGGGCTGTCGCAGTCGATGTGGCTGTCGATCCTCGCCCTTGCGGTGTTGGGGGCCGCCGATATGGTCTCGGTCTATGTGCGCCAGACCCTGGTGCAGATCGTGACGCCAGACCACATGCGGGGCCGGGTCTCTTCGGTGTCGGGGCTGTTTATCTCGGGGTCGAATGAATTAGGTGAATTTGAAAGCGGGCTGGTCAGCCGCTGGATTGGCCCGGTTGGGGCAGCGGTATTCGGCGGGATCGGTACGATCATTGTGACCGGCAGCTGGGCCTGGATGTTCCCCGATCTGCGCCGGGCCGACCGGCTGGATGGGGTGCCCGCTGCGGCCGAAACCACCAAACCGCATGCGGCAACCGCGGCGGCAAGCTGACTGTGGCCAAGATCACACTGACCGGAACGCTGATTTGCGCGACAGCTGCCGATGCGACAATCGTGGCGAAGCAGCTGCCCGACCATATTGCCCGCAGCCGGGCCGAACCGGGCTGCCTGTGGTTTCGGGTTGCAGCAACGCATGATCCGCTGGTCTGGGCACTGGACGAAGGGTTTGTCGATGCGGCGGCATTTGCAGCGCATCAGTCCCGGACCCGCGCATCACCCTGGTGGCAAGCGACCGGGCACATCGCCCGTGATTTCCAGATGGCCGAAAGCTCAACTACCAGTTGACTTAGACACCTTCACGCGGTTGTGTGAGAATGTGACGTTGGGGCGGCAATGTTATGCTGACGTTTGGTAAGAACTACCCGAAAATCAAGCAGTTCTTAATGATTTCCAAGCAATAAACACAATCATGCGACAGGGACGAGAACATGAAAACACTTGGGGTTTCCACGGCGGCATTACTGGCCTGCAGCACCGCGGGCTTTGCCGGCGGGCTTGACCGGTCGGGGCAAGGCATCGGTGCCCTGTTCGAAGATGGCAATATGGTTGAACTCAGCTTTGGGTCCGTTGCACCTTCGGTGAATGGGACATTCCTGGGGGCAGTTTCATCGGGCAATGTCGGGGCGGACTACACTCAGACCAGCCTGTCGCTGAAAATGGACCTGAACCCGCAAATCTCGTTTGCCTTTATCATCGACCAGCCATTTGGCGCCTCGGTTGATTACGGCGATGCGGACGTGGGATATCCGATTGGCGGATCAACGGCTGAGTTTCGCAGCACCGGCCTGACACTGGCGGGGCGCTACAAGTTCAACGACAATTTCAGCGTCCATGCCGGGTTGCGGCAGGTCAGCATTGATGCGGACGTGGCGGTGATCACGCCGGGGCCGGATTATGTGGCGACCTATGCCAGCGACGCCTCGACCGGATATCTGGTCGGGGCTGCGTATGAACGGCCCGATATCGCGCTGCGGGTCGCGCTGACCTATAATTCGGCGATGGACGTCTCGCATGTGACTGAAGTCTTGACGCCCTTAGGCTTCGCACCCGTGCCGGACACCGCATACACCATGCCGCAATCGGTGAACCTGGATTTCCAGACCGGAGTCGCCGCGAACACTTTGGTGTTCGGGTCGATCCGCTGGGCCGAATGGACCGCGACCCAGATCAACAGCTATCTTTATACGGACAATCCGATTGTGGGGTATGAAGTGGATACGGTCAGCTATTCCATCGGCATCGGGCGCAAGTTCAGCGAACAGTTCTCGGGCGCGATTTCGGTCGGCTACGAGGCCGCGAATAACAATCTGGCCGATAACCTCTCGCCAACAGATGGCTACACCAGCATTCAGGTCGGCGGCACCTACAAGATCACCGACGCGTTAGAACTGACCGGCGGTGTGCGCTACATCTTGCTTGGCGATGCCACGACCGAAGGGTTTGGCGCAGAGTTTGCTGATAACACGGCGCTCGCCGTCGGTGTCAGCATCGGATATCGGTTCTAAACCAACCGATGCGACGGGTGAAAGCCCCGCCCTTGACCGGCGGGGCTTTTGCTATTCCATCTGGCAGAAGCCAGAACAACCCGCTATTTCAGCGGCATGATTTACAATTCTGCCTCAGACTGGTTGAAGTCCCCACATAAGCGCGTGCTGTTTTTCGGCATGTCGGGCTTGGGCAAAACCCATGTCAGCCAAATGCTGCGGGCCTCGGGGGACTGGTTCCATTACTCGGTCGATTACCGGATCGGGACGCGCTACATGGGCGAGTTGATCGCTGACAACGCCAAGCGCGAGGCGATGAAAGTGCCGTTCCTGCGCGAGTTGCTGTTGTCGGATTCGATCTATATCGGTTCCAACATCACCTTTGACAACTTGTCCCCAGTGTCCACCTATCTGGGCAAACCCGGCAATCCGGCCAAGGGCGGGCTGTCGATGGCCGAATATACCCATCGGCAGGATCAGTTTCGCCGGGCCGAGATTGCCGCCTTGCTGGATACGCCGCATTTCATCGGCCGGGCACAATCGCTGTATGGTTACCCGCATTTCATCTGCGATACGGGTGGATCTATCTGCGAATGGGTGAACCCGGATGATCCGACCGACCCGGTGCTGACGGCACTTGCGGCCCAAACCCTGATGGTCTGGATCCAAGGGTCAGATGCCCATACCGCCGCCCTGATTACCCGGTTCGACAAAGCGCCCAAACCCATGGCCTATCAGCCGGAATTTCTGGCGCGGGTCTGGGCTGACTATCTGGCCCGGAACGCTTGCGCCGAAACCGACGTCGATCCGGACGCTTTCATCCGCTGGACCTATGCGCAGGCGCTGGCACACCGGCAGCCGCGCTATGCCGCGATGGCGCGCAACTGGGGCCTGACCGTGACTGCCGAAGATATCGGGCAGGTCCGCAACACTGCTGATTTTGACGCGCTGATTGCTCAACGGATTGATAGCCACCTGCTTGAGATGCGGGGCTGATCGCTCTATCTCCAGATCTCAACCACAGGTTCCCCAATGCCCATCAAACTGCCCGCCACCCTGCCCGCCTATGATGTCCTGCAGCGCGAGGGCGTTTCTGTGATGTCCGAGGATCAGGCCGCAAGGCAGGATATCCGGCCGTTGCGAATCGGGTTGCTGAACCTGATGCCGAAAAAAATCGCCACCGAAAATCAGTTTGCCCGGCTGATCGGGGCCACCCCGTTGCAGATTGAACTGTCGCTGATCCGGATGTCCGAACATCAGACCAAAAACACCGCCGCCGAACATATGGAGGAATTCTACCGCCCGTTCAGCGACGTCCGCGATGAAAAATTCGACGGCCTGATCATCACTGGCGCGCCAATCGAACATATGCCGTTTCAGGACGTGACCTATTGGGACGAACTGGTGCAGGTGATGGACTGGACCCAGACCAATGTGCAGTCCACCTTTGGCGTGTGCTGGGGCGGCATGGCGATGATCAATCATTTCCATGGGGTGCAAAAACACATGCTGCCGGCCAAGG
>JANOMH010000216.1:0-1791 GCA_031420215.1 Rhodobacterales bacterium
CTGGGGGGTTTCGGAGAGCCGCGCAATATGCGTCAGATCATCCGTCCGAGCCCGCTTTCCGGTCTCCATCTGGTGATCTCTCCGCGTTGTTGAGTGGTTAAAACAGTTTCGGTAAAGGAGTTGATCGTTACGTATTTCCGAAAGAACCGCTCCAGAACCGAGCCGAGGATATAGGCACCGGCCCCTTCAAAAAAGCTTTCGTCAAAGTCGAGCTTGATTTCCAATCCACGCACGGCAGTGGACAAAATCTCATCCGTCATCCGGCGCACGATAGGGCGGGTAGTCACGCCACGCACCCCTTCAAGTTGTTTGGCAATGATCCGGTCTCCCGCCGGGGCATACAGCCCGATCAGTTCACGCAACGCCGCCCCGCCATTACCTTCATCCGCGATGGACAGATAATTCAGCGACAGGTGACTGATCAGCCGCCAGGCGGTATCACCTTGGGCAATCGTCGGGCGGGGCCGCGATGGTGCCACAAGTGTAGAGATCGACAGGACCGGGCCGCCATCGGGCAAATGAAACGCATCTTTGCCAGCGGTTGATAGAAGCAGCGGCAGATCTCGGTTGGTGCACAGTCCGGTCACGGCAAGTTGGCTAAGGCTGGCGGAATAGGGGGCCTGGCTGCCATCGACCAGGGTCAGATACACCTCTGATCCCAGATAAGACGTGCGCACCCCGCGCAATCGTTCCTTTTCGTTGCGCTGCCGCATCCGGCGGTGGATCGTGTACTAGGTCGGGTGGGTCTCGCCTGCGGCGGTGATATCGGTGGCCGAATAGAACGGGCGAAAACTGACATCGGTTTCACCGGTGGTGCCGATGCCGCTGACCGAATTGATTGAATAGATTTCGTAATCCAGCAGGGCGGTGCGGTTCGGGGTAACATAATGTTCGGTATCAGACGTGGTGATGTGAACCCGGTCAAAAGCGCGGTCGAACAGGTTGATCGCAGGGACGGCATGCAGCACAAAGTTTTCGCGCCGCACCGATACGCCCGCATCGGGCATCGGTTCGGTCAGCAGAACATAGATATCAACCTCGGGTCCGCCTGCACGACGCAGGGCAGGGTTCAGCCCTGACAGCTCCACAAAATGGAACCGCTGCGGCATGGCGAAATATTCCTGCAACAGCCGATATCCATCAAAACTGCGGCGGGGGGTGGGCAGCATTGCTTCGTCTTGCTCAAATCCCATCGGCCGGGACTTGCCGGCAGGCAAGACCTGACTCCATTGATCGCGCCGGTCGGTGGATCGGCCGACCAAAGCAGTCACGCGGGTCGAAAGCGCCTCGTGCAGGGTCCAGGGTTCGCTGCCCTGCCCGGTCAGATGCAGCACCAGCTTGTCCAGTTTCAGATTGCTGATCTTGTCGCCATCCTTGCGACGCAGGCGCAGCCTGATCCCGGCGCGGGCAGGTGTATCGCGGCTGACCCCGGCGGCCACCAGCCCGCCCCGGCTGTCGATATATTCCGCCTCGGCCACTTCAATGGGCCACAACATCAGATCAGACGCGGTGCGATAGATACAGGCGGTCTGTTCGCCCTCAATCTGGCGGGACCGCAGGCGGGTGTGGCGCTTGAGCAGAAAGCCTTCCTTGACCCCGGAATTGGCCAGATCAGGCTCTAGCCCGACCACGGTCATCGACGGGGTCGGGGCCAGAAAATGCGGATAGACGATTTCCAGCAGGTTGGCGGTGAACGCCGGAAACTGCATGTCCAGTTCCAGCTGGACCCGGGCCGACAGGAATGCGGTGCCTTCGAGCAAGCGCTCGACATAAGGGTCGAGCACTTCGACC
>JANOMH010000217.1:0-3576 GCA_031420215.1 Rhodobacterales bacterium
CAAGATGCGCAAAAGGCAGGGATTGAAACCGTCTACCAGAACCTCGCCTTGTCGCCTGCCCTGTCGATTGCCAACAACATGTTTCTGGGCCGGGAATGGCGCAAGCCGGGGTTTCTGGGCCAATGGCTGCGGATGATGGACCAAAAGGGCATGCAGGATTTTGCCCGCAACAAGCTGTCCGAACTGGGCCTGATGACGATCCAGAACATCAATGTGGCGGTGGAATCCCTTTCCGGTGGGCAGCGGCAGGGGGTCGCCGTGGCGCGGGCGGCGGCGTTCGGGTCCAAGGTCATCATCCTGGACGAACCGACAGCGGCTTTGGGTGTCAAAGAATCCCGGCGCGTGCTGGAGCTGATTCAGGACGTGCGGGCGCGCGGCGTGCCGATCATCCTGATCAGCCACAACATGCCGCATGTGTTCGAAGTGGCCGACCGGATTCATATCCACCGCTTGGGTCGGCGGCTTTGCGTCATCAATCCAAAGAATCATTCGATGTCGGATGCTGTCGCCTATATGACCGGGGCCAAGGTCCCGGATGCAGAGCTTGAGGCGATTTGACCTTTGCGCGGGCCGATCAATCAGGAGAAGCCCGTGCTTGACATCACCGCCCATGTGAACGCGCTGGCCGAACGGGTGCATGCCCTGCGGTCAGAACGTTCAGGGCTTGGACATCAGCGCATTCTGATCGGCCTTGCCGGGGCACCGGGCAGCGGCAAATCCACCCTTGCCGCCGAACTGGCCCGCCGGATGCGCGATCAGAAAATCCGCGCCGAAGTGGTGCCGATGGATGGCTTTCATCTGGACAACACCATTCTGGATGCCCGTGGCCTGCGCCCCCGCAAAGGGTCTCCCGAAACTTTTGACGCAATGGGTTTTGTGCATCTTATCCGCCGGTTGCAGGGCAAAGGTGAAGTGTTTGTGCCTGTTTTTGACCGCTCGCGTGATCTGGCGATTGCCGGGGCAACGGCTGTGCCTGCCGATTGCGAAGTGATCATTGTCGAGGGTAACTATCTGCTGTTTGATGAAGCCCCATGGTCAGACCTTGCCCCGCTCTGGACAATTTCTGCCCGGCTTGACGTGCCGATGCCAGAACTGCGGGCCCGGCTGATCCAACGCTGGCTTCGTCTGGGGCTCAGCCGGGCGGCGGCCACCCGCCGGGCCGAAAGCAACGACATTCCCAATGCGCAGCGGGTCATTGACAGGGCATTGCCGGCCGAGTTGCACCTGCAGACTTATCCGGTGGCCTGACCTGCGCCGGGGCTTCAACTTAATCGGTTTTTTATGCCGCGCGGCCTGCTTGCGGGACTGCAATTACCGGGTATGATCAAAGCCATGACACAAAAGTTACACCCTGCCCCGCTTTCCCCTGAAACCATCACCGTACTGCTAGATGCAGCGCATGGGGATCCGTTTGCTGTGTTGGGCCCGCATCTGCAGGGCAAAGATCGGTGGGTCACCGCCATTGACCCTGGCGCGCATGAACTGGCGGCGATTGTCGGGAAAAAATCCTATCCGCTGGCCCGGCTGCAGGGTGCGTTGTTCAGTGCCAAAGTGCCGGGCAAGGCCGCCTACCGCCTGCGCGGCACTGGCGCGGACGGCGCGACATGGGATTATGACGATGCGTATCGGTTTGGCCCGGTCCTGACCGATCTGGACGAATACCTGCTGGGCGAGGGCACACATCAGCAGTTGTGGAAAGCCCTTGGTGCGCATGTGATGACCCACGAGGGCACCGCAGGCACCCATTTCGCGGTCTGGGCCCCGAACGCGCGGCGCGTGTCGGTGGTGGGTGATTTCAACGCCTGGGACGGGCGGCGGCACATGATGCGGCGGCGTGGCGGCACCGGGGTTTGGGAGACCTTTGTGCCCGGCGCTGGCGACGGGGCCGCGTATAAATACGAGATTATCGGGCCGCATGGCGACCGGATGCCACTGAAAGCCGATCCGGTGGGCTTTGGCGCGCAGCATCCGCCGGAAACCGCCAGTATCGTGCGTGATATTTCTGGCTATGGCTGGAAAGACGGCGACTGGATGGCCCGCCGGGCCATGGCCAACAACCGCGATGCGCCGATTTCGGTGTATGAAGTGCATCTGGGGTCATGGAAGCGCATCTGGGATCAGGGCGGCAGGCCGCTGTCATATAAAGAAGCCGCCGTTGATCTGGTCGGTTACGCCAAATCCATGGGGTTCACCCATATCGAGCTGATGCCGGTCAGCGAATATCCGTTTGACGGGTCATGGGGCTATCAGCCCGTCGGCATGTATGCCCCCACGATCCGTTTCGGCCCGCCGCATGAGTTCCGCGATCTGGTCGAGGCGGCGCATCAGGCCGGATTGGGGATCATTCTGGACTGGGTGCCGGGCCATTTCCCGACCGATGCGCATGGCTTGGGGGTGTTTGACGGCACCCATTTGTATGAACATGGTAATCCGAAAGAGGGGTTCCATCAGGACTGGAATACCCTGATCTATAACTATGGCCGGGCCGAAGTTGCCAATTTTCTGGTCGCCAATGCCTTGTATTGGCTGGAGGAGTACCATGTCGACGGCTTGCGGGTCGATGCGGTGGCGTCAATGCTGTATCGCGATTACAGCCGCAAAGACGGCGAATGGATTCCAAACCGGGATGGCGGCCGCGAGAACTATGAGGCGATCAACCTGCTGCACCGGATGAACATCGCGGCCTATGGGTCGCAAACCGGGATCATGACGATTGCCGAGGAATCCACGTCGTTTCCCCGCGTGTCTGCCCCCGTGGATGCAGGCGGACTTGGGTTCGGGTTCAAGTGGAACATGGGCTGGATGAATGACACGCTAAGTTACATCAAACTCGACCCGATCCACCGGAAATATCATCACCACCAGATGACATTCGGGATTCACTATGCGTTTTCCGAAAACTTTGTCCTGCCGATCAGCCATGACGAGGTCGTGCATGGCAAAGGCTCGATGCTGGAAAAGATGCCGGGCAATTTCTGGGAAAAATGCGCCAACCTGCGGGCCTATTATGGGTTCATGTGGGCGCATCCGGGCAAAAAGCTGATCTTTATGGGCTGCGAATTTGGTCAGCCCGAGGAATGGAACCACGACAGTCAGATCAATTGGGACGCGGCTGAACAGCCTGCGCATAAGGGGATTCAATCCCTCGTGCGCGATCTGAACCATCTGTATCGCAGCGTCCCCGCCCTGCACCTCAAGGATTGCGACGGGGCCGGGTTCCAGTGGATCGACGCCATCGACAATGAACAATCGATCCTGTCATTCATCCGGCGCGGCGCGGACGACGATGTGCCCTGCGTCATTGTCTGCAATTTCACGCCTGTTGAGCGCACCATGCACCGCGTCGGTGTGCCCGCTTTGGGCCATTGGTCCGAGATCATGAATACCGATGCCGGGGTTTACGGCGGGGCGAACCGGGGCAATCTGGGCGGCGCTCAGGCGCACGATGCCGCCTATCAGGGCCAACCGGCCAGCATTCAGATTACCATTCCACCCTTGTCGACGCTGATTTTTCAGCTCGATCAGGCCTAGCATCATACCGGGGGAGCCGACGATGCCGCAGAACCGCAGATTAAC
>JANOMH010000218.1:0-4773 GCA_031420215.1 Rhodobacterales bacterium
GTTCGGGGACTTGCGACCACAGATGCGCGACGTCGGCCCCATGCCGCAAGGTCACAGTGCAGGTCAGCCGCAGTTGCAGCCGGTCGGTTTCAGACCAGATGTGCAGCGCGGCGCGGGGGGTTTTGCGCAGGCTGGCCACTTTGGCCGAATGCAGGTCGGTAAAGGCGCTGATCGTGCCCGCAATCTGATCTGCCCCGCGCAAGACGACCATCCGCGCCTCGGGCCAGCCGCTGGGGCTGACCGTGGCAAGGGTCGGGTGCCGGGCAGGGTGGGCCCGGTCTACAACCCCTTGGACCAAAGTATCCCATAACTGGTCGAATATCGCCGGCAGCGTTTCAAACCATTCACTCATAGCCCGTCATCTCCAAATACCCACGCCCGTCATGCGACCCGCTTACCAACACCGGCCCCTCCCAATAGGGCACCGACACAGCCATCCATGCGGCCGGATTGATTGCTTGAACGGTCACATCCAACCCTTTGTCGGGAAGTTCAACCCGCCATACCACCGGCAATTCCCGGACCGCAACGGTCGCAGTGTCCAAAGGTGTCGCCCGGAATGCGCCATCGACATATACTGTGGGTGTGCCATCCGCCGCAATCCATGTAGCCGCAGTATAGTCTGGGGTCCCCCGCAACCGGAACCCCATCAGCTTCGCCCCGTCATCAAAGGACAACGAAAACCAGTCCCATCCGGTCTGCCCCTCGGCCAAAGGCTGGCTTGACCACTCCCGGTCCAGCCATGCAATGCCGGTGACCGGAATATCTCCCTCGGGCAGGGTCAGGGTGCCCGCAATGTCAAAGAACGGCTGAGAGTAGTAATAACTGGCCTGCCCCTGGCCCGATTTCTGCGAAAACCCTTGGTCGCCATGCAGGACCAGCGGCCCTTGGGCGGTCAGGTTCATGGCATAGGCGAACTCTGTTCCTGCGGCGGTCAAGGTCAAATGGTCGAAATCCGGCCCGGCCATTTCCCAGTCATCAATCCATGCGTCAAACGGATCGGCTATCACCCCCGCCTGCCCGATCCCACCTCGGGCCAGCCGTTCGGCGACATAATGGGCATCCGGGGTGGTCACGGCAGCATGGCCCATCCACAATTGCGGGTTGGCCCAGCCTGTCGCCTCAGCGGGCGCAAGGGCAGCCCGGAACAGGGTCCATTGCAGCCCGTAGGGCCTGCCATCCGGCCCGGTCAGATTTGCGGTCAGATACCACCATTCGATGCGGAAATCATCGTGGCTGCCATGGTCAGCGGGAAAAGTCAGGGGTTCCCCTTGCACAGGCAGCGAAAATCCATCGGCACTGGTCCCTAGCCCCGCAAACCCTTGGGCATCGGCAGCCACAGGAAGCCACAGCAGCACAATCAAAGCCTTAGCGTTCATTGGAAAACACCTTGAGCAACGCCGCCGGGGGCGTCCGCGCCAACCTGACCGCAGGCCAAAGCGCTGCCAACACCGCCGCCAGCAAAGCAAACCCGATCAGCCGGGCATATTCCAGCGGAAACAGGAACATCGGCAATTGCCAGCCAAACGCCGCCACATTGACGCGGGCCAGCAGCACCCAGGCATTGGCCAGGCCCAAGGGCAGGGCCAGCACCGATGTCAGCGTTGCCAGCAACACGGCCCGCAGCAGTTCAACCCGGCCCAGTCCGGCGCGGGTCATCCCCAAGGCCCAGACCGGGGCCAGCTGCGGCAGGCGCAGAGCGGCCAAGGTCAGCAAGCTCATCAGAATCGCGAACCCGGCCACCGCGAGGGTCAGGATGTTCAGGGCGGTGGTTACCGTAAATGTCCGCTCGAACACATCAAGAGAGAAGGCCTTGATCGCGGCCTGGTTGACCAATTGCCCGGCTGGCAGGCCAAAGTCATCGGTCAATGCTGCGGTCAGGGCGGGCACATCGGCTTGGGGCAGGCGCAGGCCAAAGCGGGTGGGTTTGACCGTGGGGAACAGGGCCTGAAACAGGGTTTCGGTCAGGATTGCCTGCCCGACCGGATTACCATAGTCGCCATAGATCCCGATCACCGGCAGGCTGAGCCCGGGGGTAACATCCAGCTTTTCCCCCAACCCCAGCCTCGCCCGGCGCGACAGTTGTTCGTTGATCAGCACGCCCTCGCCGGCCTTCAACACATCCCACACATCCGGAACCGCCTGCAGGAACCGCCAGTTTTCGCGGTAAGTCCGGTGATCGCGGGCGGCAAAGATCTCGGCCGGGAACCCGGCCAGCGGTTGATCTGCCTGCACCAGCGGCAGGACAGCCTCGACCTTTGGGGTCACAAAGGCCAGCAGCGCCTCGGTCTGCGCCTGATCGGTCGTGGTGACATACAGTTCCGACGCCAGCCGCTGATCCAGAAACCCGGTGAATGTCAGCCTGAAGGACGACACCATCGTCGACACCCCCACATTCGCGGCCATTGCCAGCAGCAGTGCCGCCAAGGCCAGCGCCAGCCCCGGCAGTTGCTGTCTGGTATCGGCCCAGAACCATTGCGCCGTCACCCCCCTTGCCAGCCGCTGCCCCAGGGCCAGCACCCGGTCCAGCACCAAAGGCAGCGCCAACGCCGCGCCAATCAACATAGCGGCCAACAGCGCGAATCCCGCCACCAGCCCGCTGCCCACAAATGCCAGAATCCCGGCCAACCCCAACAAACCCACGGCACCAACCGCCTGCCAACGCCCGCCCCTCCCCGCCTGCATCGCCCAGGCGCGGGGTTGGGCCGCCGCCAGCAGCGGCATCCGCGCCAGTTGCCAAAACGCCCCGCCAGCCGCGACCGCCGTTCCGCCAAGTGCTATGGCAAGCCCGGACAGCCACCAGACCGGGCGCAGGGCCATCGTCCCCGACACATCCGCCCCGTACAGTCCACGCAGAGTGGCTGCGACATCGGGCAGCAATGCCGCCGCGATCAGATAGCCCAACCCGACCCCAATCGCGCCAGCGATCAGCGCAAATCCGGTCAGTTCCAGCGCCATGAGCCTGATTAACCGCCCCAGCGGCATCCCCAGCGCCCGCAGTGTCCGCACGACCGAA
The DNA here is from genome assembly GCA_031420215.1 of Rhodobacterales bacterium. GTDB lineage: Bacteria > Pseudomonadota > Alphaproteobacteria > Rhodobacterales > Rhodobacteraceae > JANOMH01. The sequence goes on from JANOMH010000218.1 coordinate 3,017, forward strand.
CGGCGCTGTTCAAAGGCCAGCCCAATCGCCCCATGCACAATGAAAATCCCCACCGCAAAGGACAGGGCCCCAAATGCGGTCAGGTTCAAGTGGAAACTGTCGGTCAACTTGGCCATATCCGACCCGCCTTGGGCAGCACGGCGGGACAGGTCGGGGGCAATCTGTGCCAATGGTTTCTGGCGCAAAGGCTGGGCTGGGGCAACCATTAGCCGGGTGATCTGCCCGTCCCGGCCCAACAGGCGCTGGGCGGTGCCGATATCGGTGATCGCGGTGCCGGGGGCAAGGTCAGGACTGGGGATCAGCGCCGCCCCGGTGCCGGGCAACAAGGCCAGCGCATCGGGGCGGGCATAAATCTGCCCGGTTTGCGACAGAAAGCCCGTCACATCAGTCCCTTCGCCCAACCGGACCGGACCCAGTCCGCCGGGGGCGGTCAGCGGGTCCAGACCCACAATGCGCACCCCGTTCAACCGCCCCTCCAGCACCGGGCTGACCAACCAGCCCGCACGGCGCAGGGCGATATAGGTGGATTGCGGGATAGTGCCTGTCGCTGGCAACAGCTGATCAAACTGCCCCTCGCCCAAAGTTGCAGCTGCGGCGTCATAGCTCGCCCGCGCCTCGGCATTGATCGCTTGCACACCAGACCACAGGGCGGTGGCAAGAGCCAGTCCGGCCAGCAGGGTGAACAGTTGCAGCGGGCTGCGCCGCCAATGGCTTAACAAAGCCAACAGGGCCGCGCGGTTCACGCGACCAGCCCGGATTTCAGGTGCAACCGGCGACCCATCATCGCGGCCAGCCGTTGGGAATGAGTGACCATCAGCAGACCCGCGCCCGCCTCGGCCACCAGTTCCAACATCAGGGCCAGGACGGTATCGGCGGTGGCCTCGTCCAGATTGCCGGTGGGTTCATCGGCCAGGACCAGCTTGGGCCTGGCGGCCAGTGTCCGGGCAATGGCGACGCGTTGCTGCTGGCCGCCGGACAGGTGTTCGGGGTATTTGGCCAGATGCGGGGTCAGGCCCATCCGGCCAGCCAGATCGGCAGCCCAAGCCGGATCATGGGCACCTGCCAGCCGGGCCTGAAAGGCGATATTGGCGGCGACGGTCAGACTGGGGATCAGGTTAAACTGCTGAAACACCACGCCAACTTTGCCCCGGCACAGGGCGGCCAGACCGGCATCATCCAGCCCGGTCAATGCCACCCCGTCCAGAGTAATTGTGCCACTGTCCGGCGCGTCCAGGCCACCAATCAGATGCAACAGAGTGCTTTTGCCGCTGCCCGATTCCCCGGTCAGGGCCAGAGTCTGACCTGCGTCCAGATCAAGGCTGACACCGCGCAACACATGCACCGGCCCCTCGGCGCCGGGATAAGTCTTGGTGATATCGCGCACAGCCAGCAGCATGGGGCCTCCGATCAGCGCAAGACCTAACCCGATGACGCGCCAAGGGAAACCGCCGGGGACAAAATATCGCAGATGCAGTTGTGTTAAATGCCGGTTATCAGACCCGCCCGGCTTAACCCTTTGGCAACGGATCCCCGGCAGTTTGGTCACAGGCGGGGGCCGAGACAGTTCAAAGGGTGAGCAAATGAAGACGATGATGGTTGACGGCGTGAAAGTGATCAAACTTGATGAAACCCATCCAGAAGAGCGTGAGCGGCAGTCTGATGCGCTGTCGATGTTCCGGATCTGGTCGTTGCTGACCGGAGAGGATCAGATGCGTGATTTGACCGTGGCCAATCGGGCGCTGCCTTAGGTCAGCGGG
>JANOMH010000219.1:0-2721 GCA_031420215.1 Rhodobacterales bacterium
TTGATTCCAGCGTTTACGCGCTTTAGCCCAATGTCGAGCAGGCTTAGCAGTTTGATCAAGAGATTAAGCTCGTCATCAAACAGAGAATCGCCAATCTTGAGTATAACCATGCTGGCAGCCTGCTTCCTTGCGGGGTGTGAAAGCGCCACGGTTGCGCCCTATTTTGCCGTGAAATTCTCAGAACGACGAAGGGCCGTAAAGGGCTCAAAGGGGCCGTTCACCTTGCTAGAAAGCACGATGACACATCACTGTGTCCTGCCTAGGCTTAATTATGGTGGCGGATGGCAGGTAGTGTGTTACCCGGCAAACTCATAGGCCAACGTTTCAATCGTCCCCTTGAAATACGGCTTCTTCCCCTGCAGTGTGATGTAGAGCGCCTCGCCGGTCAGGGGCACATGCATGCCGGCGCGGGTTTGGGTGTTCGACATCCGGCATTCCCATGGCATCAGCACAGTTGCGGTGCCCACGGTGGTCGCCCTCCCCTCGACAGAGACCGAAGTGATCAGATCGTCGGTGCCAAAGCGGAACAGCATCGTCACGCTGATCGGGCCATCGGTCATTGTCGCCTGCGCCGATGTGTCGTCTGCTGCCTGCCAGACCACGCCTTGACTGGGCAACAGGGCGGTCGGAAACCAGACGCTTTCGGCGAAATAACGCAGCAATTCGCCGCGGGCGATTTCCCCGGTGCCTTGCAGGGTCCCCAGCCCGAAAAGCCCCAGGATCGTGGGGCGCAGCAGTCCGTTACCTGCGATAAAGGCATCAACCACCGACGCCGGCATGCCGGGGAACAGAGTGATGTTTGCGTTCCAGACAAAGCCCGGCCGGGCGGTGGTAAACTGCTGTGTCGCGGTAAAGGGTTTCCATTGATCGGCAGTGGCGCTCATATTGAACAACCCGTTTTGGGTCAGCGTTACGGCGGTGACGATGGGTTTCCCATCGGTCAGTGCGGCGCGGAAAAAGCGCTGCACCGACGTGGGCAAATCCTCCAGTTCGGTTGCATGATAGCGGCTGATCGTCGGGGGCACCCGCCCCGCATCCAGTTTGGCCAGCAGCTCGCCACTGGCCACCGACCACCGCCATGCGCCAAAGGCAAAGGCTGCGGCATAGGCCAGCCCAAGGCCCACGACGACGACAATCCCCCATGTCAGGATATGCATTCGCTTTCCTTCTGATGTCACTACGGAACTTGCTTGCGGGACCAATAAACGCCCCATCCGCCAAGCGCCAAGGTCACTGTCCCGCCACCACCGCGACCAGCCCCCATAGCATCACCGCAAAGCCTGATTGCCGGTAGAATCCCAGCGATACCGGCAAGACAGGCACCAAGACCAGCAGTGATCCGGTGAAACTGGCGCGCATCAGGATCGCCAACAGCACACTTTGGCCGTGCCGCGACACCCATGTCATCAGCATCCGGCATGGGGTCAGCGTCGCCAGATAGACAATCGCAATCGCAATGGGCCAGACCATGCCTTTCGTCCCGATATCACAGCGAAAATCCACCAGCGGGTGACGCCGGACCCAGCCCCCGATCATGGCACCGCACCTTCACCCATTGGCACGATCAGCGCAGTTATCGCGTCCATCACCTTGTCGTTGCGTCCAATCCACACATGTCCGCCGCTCTCAAACCCCATAAACTGCGCCCGTGATTCCGGCGGCGGTGTATTGCGCCGTGGCATAGGTGCCGTAGCCATCATCGCGGGCGCTGATGATCAGGGTGGCGGCTGTGACCAGATCAAGACGCGATGGGGCCAAGGACTTGCTGGCTGCGGTGTCGCTGCGCAATCCGGCAATCCGGGCGGAAATCGGCCGGGCGGAAATCGGCAGGATATTGTCGAGCTTGGCGTTGACCCGGTCTTGTTCAGCAGCACTTGCCCTGTCCAGCAGGCCGGGCGGCGTGGCCAGCACTGTGCCGATCAGTTGGTCGCGAAACAGATGTGTGGCTGACCAGAATAGGAAATCCGACCCCAACACGGTCATCATCGTATTCTCGATCCATGGGGCTATCGGGGCGGCCGACTTCGCCTCGGTCGGGGGTTTATAGGCCAACGGGGCCACCAGAATAAGCGCAGAAACCCGGTCGGGATGATTGATTGCCATTGCCAGCGCCGACGGCGCACCCGCCGATCCGCCCATGATCGCAGCTTTCGGGATGCCAAGCCCATCCAGCAGACAGACGAACGCCTCCGCCCGTGCAGTGGCCGAGGCATCTGCCGGCATCGGGCTGCGCAGATAGCCAAAGCGTGACACCGCAATCACCCGGATGCCGCGCGCGGTCAGCGGTTCGGCAACACCCCTGACTGAGAACAGTGTCATGATCCGACCTTTGGTTTGGGTTCATTCCGCTTTGCACGGACCAGCCGCCATGGGCCGCAATCGGCGGTTTGAATCGGCCAGTTCGCGGCACAACAGATGCTGAGCACCGCCAGAAAGCCCGCTATTGTGAACCAGGCGGTCATGCCATCACCCCGGCCACCGGCCTGCGCACCGAGTATGGCAACGCGCGCCGCGCCCGAAGCGCATCACCAGATCGGGCCTGCGCCCCGGCATCCCGATGAGTGCGGCCAGGTCCGGGCGCAGGGCGGCCACTTCGACCGGCTGGTTCAGGAAGGCCTGTTCTAGCCCCATTGCTGTGGCCTGCAAAGCAAACCTCTGGCAGGCCCGCCCGGTCCGGACCCAATGCCCGGGGTCGTCATTGGCCCCTACGAATACGGCCAG